>JAAXGO010000068.1:0-2418 GCA_012267425.1 Rhodothermales bacterium | reverse complement strand
TCGACGATATGCTTGGCGCAGTGGCGAAGGCGTCTATCGGCTGCGTCAAGGAAGTGTTAACATCTCGACGATTCAGCTTCCGGACGTGCAGACAGACTGAACGGAGAATGGTCTGTATACACCGGTCACCAGGGCCTCTCAGCACCCGTTGTAGCCCCGCCAACCAGCTACACTGCTTTCCCACCTTGCTCCACGACTCTCCTCCAAACCCTTTTTGACTCCAATCTGCCAAAGTCGTTACTGGCTCCACGGCCATCCCACGCCACTTGAGCTTCTGAGACGCAGACTCCCCTGGCTGATTCCTCCTTCACGAACCGATCTGGCCTCCCTTGCGTTCATCCTGCTCCGCTCAACCCCTTTACCTAGTCATGGTCAAGCCTCGAATCATCGGACCCTTTGTCACGACGGAGCCGATCGCAGCGACAGAGCGTGCCTTCGAAGGACACGCCGTCGTGCCCGGAAAATCGTCACTACGCAGCGTCGAAATGTTCGACGCACGGGCCGAACTCAATCAGCGCGCCGAAATTATTACGGCTTATAATTCAACCTTTCGCTTTCTGCGCCTGGCACGGATTGCCCTGAAGCCCGAGGCCCAAGGCTACGCGCCAGTCCACATACGGATCGGAAGGGCCGAAGAAGCAGTGTTCTACATTAACCGGGGCCATGCCACCGTAACCGTGAACGCCACGGACTACAAACTTGGAATGGGCGACACACTCTACGTCGGCCTCGGTTCGGACGTAGTAGTGCATTGTGAGGACACCGAAGCCGACGTAAGCGAATATCGCGCCGTAGACTGCCACACAGCGTATCCAGTGCAGCTCATTCGGCACTCGGACATCGAAGGAACTGAACTGGCCGCTCACGTCGGCACGAAGCGACCGATGTCACGGAGGACGGTCTACAAACTCGTCGACCAGAACGTGCAGGCGTGCCGGCTGCTTTTCGGCGACACGTACGTGGAGCACGTCGGCGGCATCGGAAGCTACCCACCACACTTCCACGGCCCTGACGGCCCGTACGGACTCGGACGCGACGCTAAAGAAGAGATCTATCATTTCCGGTGTGCTTCCGTCATCGAAGGCGACATCCCATACGTTCTGCAGAATTGCGCCAGGCCGGGCGAGCCGGTGAACACCTATGTCCATCTCTTCGACGACCAAGCCATCAACGTTACGCCCAACTTCCACGACACGATTGCCCCGGCCACTGTCGACTTCATGTTCGTCTGGTGCCTTGGTGCATTTACCGAAAACGAGCGCGACTGGGCCCGGATCGTCACCCGACCGGGGTATGAGGACGAGTGGTAGCATGGAACGTACCGCTGTCTTCGTAGCAGCACTACTCATTCTATCCGGCTGTCAGGCCGATAGTGACGTCACCGTAATAAAGCTCGGGCACGGCCTGGATACAAATCATCCTGTCCACGAGGCGATGACGTTCATGCAGGAACGCGTCGCCGAGAAGTCGGGCGGAAAGATGGAAATCCATATTTACCCAAGCCAGCAGCTCGGTACCGAGCGGCAGCTCTTGGAGCTCTTGCAGCTCGGCAGCCTCGGCATGACAAAGGTCGCGGCGGCGGTCCTAGAAGGATTCGCGCCCACCTACAAAGTGCTGAGTTTACCCTACATTTTTCGCAGCGAAGCTCACCGATTTCAGGTCTTCGACGGCGACATCGGGCAGGAACTGCTCCTCGCCGGTGAAAAATATTGGCTGCGCGGACTCACCTTCTACGACGCGGGAAGCCGTAGCTTCTACACGAAAGAGCGTCCGATTCGCCACCCGGACGATTTGGCCGGGCTCAAGATTCGAACGCTGGAAAGTGCCACGCAAGTCCGCATGATCAACGAACTCGGCGGATCGGCCACTCCGATATCCTGGGGTGAGCTGTATACGGCACTGCAGCAAGGAGTTGTGGACGGCGCCGAAAACAACCCCCCGTCGTTTTATACATCGCGCCATTACGAGGTATGCAAGTACTACTCGCTCGACGAGCACACGGGCATCCCAGACGTCCTTCTGATCAGTACAATCGTCTGGGACCGACTCTCAGACCAAGAGCAAAAGTGGCTAACCGAAGCCGCACGTGAATCGGCAGAGTATCAGAAAGTACTTTGGAAGAAAGCCAGCAAAGAGGCACTCCAAGCCGTTCAGGAAGCGGGCGTAGAAGTGATCCGCGTTGATCAGGCGCCCTTTGCAGAGAGAGTGTCGCCAATCTTCGAGTCGTATCAGGATGAACCGGAGATCTACGATCTCATTGAGCGCATCCGACGTCTTGGCGAATCGTCCGTAAGCGTCCGGTGAACCCCATCTTGACTGGGTACCGGGTACTCGGGAATTTATTGATAGACCCGATACCTCAACCCCCTGGATGGCATGAGACACTGCAGACGTACGGCGGAACAGATGTATCCGCTG
>JAAXGO010000067.1 GCA_012267425.1 Rhodothermales bacterium | reverse complement strand
CGCGGACCGAGAGTGCACGTCCATGGCGGCCAAACTCGTGGAGATTAAAGAACGTATCAAATCGGAGCTTCTGAAGAAGAAGGAGTACACAGAGCAGTTGGCCCGCCTCAAGCGGGACATCGCTCTTTTAGCATCGGTTGACGACGATCTGGTGCGGGCTGCCGAATCAAGCCGCAAGGCGGAAGCGAAGCTGAGTGGCCTTCGTGTGGAACTCGGCGGTGTCAAGGAGAAACTCGACGCGATTGCACGTGACCGAGTAGAGCTGAGGTCCGCGGACATAAGAAGGGCTCAGCAGGCGAAGAGGCGTTCAGAATACGAATATCTCAGGCAGGCCTTCAGCAAGGACGGCATACCGTCCCTGATCATCGAAGAGACACTGCCTGAAATTGAAGACCGGACGAATGAACTATTGCGCGAGCTTACCGACGAGCGAATGAGTGTGCTGATCGCCTCGCAGCGCGGCACACAGGTGGGAGGCACGAAAGAAACGCTCGAAATCACCGTTCGGGACGAGCTAGGAGTGTATCGACCCTACGAGACGTATTCGGGTGGAGAGGCGTTTCGGGTCAATTTTGCGCTGCGCATCGCATTGTCCGAAATCCTCGCCGGGCGGGCCAGTGCGCGCATCCAGATGCTCGTGATCGACGAAGGTTTCGGGACACAGGACTCGGAAGGCATTGCAAATCTCGTCGACGTCATTCGTCGGATTCGGAGCAGGTTCGAAAAAATTCTGGTGATCTCGCATCTGCAGGAAATCAAGGATGCGTTCCCAGTCCGTATTGAGGTGGAGAAGGATCCGGTATCCGGCTCTGCCTTCCAGATGATCGGGGTGTGAAAGCGCGTACTCGGTGCGTGCCCTGCCGCGTCGAAGAACGATGAGCCCGTTGAGAATCAGCACGTCTCCAGCCACGTGTACCACTGTAATTGATTCGCTGAGATAGATGGCGCTGGCCATGGCGACGATGGGTACAAGATTGCCGTAGATCGCCGTGTAGGTGGGGCTACGTCTTGATCGATCTCGTCCAAAGGGCGTGCTTGAGTCCGACCGACGGTGTGTCCGAGAATGCAATCGCCGATGCATCACGAACGGATAGTAGCCGCGAAATTGCTCCCCACATATGACGGCGAGTTCGCGTTTGAGCATGCAAGTGCGTAAATTTGTCGCGATTCCGCGCTTTCAGCCCATCTAGTTGGTGGTCCGTTGTGGCGGCAACCGCCGAAATCAAGAAACTTTACTATTCGATCGGCGAGCTCGGCGCTCTCATGGATCTCGAGTCGCACGTATTGCGCTATTGGGAAACTGAATTTGAACAACTCAACCCGCGGCGTAACCGTGCCGGCCGCCGAGTCTATACGGCGGAGGACATCGCCGTCGTCGAGCGGATTCTGCACCTGCTCCGTGTTGAAAAGTACACAATTGAAGGGGCGAAACAGGTGATGCGGCGTGACGGCGCGAGTCGCTCCGGGTCAGCAGGGCGATCGGGTCTGCTTCAACTCCGATCCTTTTTGGAGAACATCAAGGGCTCAATCGCGTAGGCCGGCTCGAATCGGGACGTAGCGCAGCCAGGTAGCGCACTTCAATGGGGTTGAAGGGGTCGCGAGTTCGAATCTCGCCGTCCCGACTGGAAGGATGCGACCCTGTGTCGGGCAGAGGGTCTTGGTCTGTCAACAAGTGCGTGTGATACGCAGTTTGGGATCACCCGCCGTCTATCAGGAGGATTCACCGTCGAAGCGACACTCGGGTGACCTCTCTTTTCGGCTCATGCGAAACAATGTACCCTAATCCGACAGACGGCCCTTTCATATCAGCAGAGCATCTCGAGTCCGGGGACCGGAGCTTACCTGGAGTCATCCTGACGATCTGTGCTTGCTTTGGTTTGTTCCATGCACACCGGATATGGCGCGAAGAAATAAGCGTACGCTGCCAGCGCCAGTCTAGCCCTGCCGAATAGGAACGTTGCCTGCCTGTCCTGATTCGGAACGTAGTCCACAGACTATGGGGGAACGCGCTACTGTAAGCAAGTACGTATGCGGTTACCTGTGCACAGAGCTGGCGGCCTGCCGGCACGTAGGTAGTGATCTATCGGCGACTCGGGGCCGGGTGTAGTCTGAAGTTCAAGCGGAATTCAGGCCATTTGACGCTGTAACTCCTTCACAGGAAGGTACTTAAGGAGATTTATGGACGGATTTGTGTACCCATGTACTTCATGCATTATTAAATTGAAATTATTCATTATACCCATGTACATAGTGCCTGTACGAAAATTCTCT
>JAAXGO010000066.1 GCA_012267425.1 Rhodothermales bacterium | reverse complement strand
GTCTATACGCTCAACGGAACGCTGATAAAGACATTGGAAAAGCGGTCTCCCGGTGTCGCCACGCTTTCGTGGAACCTCAATACGGATAACAACCTGCCCATTGCGAGCGGGGTGTACCTGATTCACGTCAACGTGCCGGACGTAGGGTCTAAGGTGCTGAAATTCGCTGTTGTAAAGAAGCGGATCCAGCTTAACACCTACTAGGCCGGACAACGATCACGACATTCATACCCTGCAACGCAAGGAGGATTTTGGACATGAACATCTACAAACACACGGCACTGAGCCTCGTAAGCCTGCTTATCCTCGGGTTTGTGGCACTGCCTGCGATGGCGCAGGGCGGCGGTGATGCGGGTGAGGGTAACACTTCAGGGGACCAGGATCGTTTCGGTACCAACGGTGCCGCTGAACTTCTCGTCCCGCTAACGGCACGGTACTCGTCTCTTGGCAGTTCGACGACGAGCAGTTTACCCGACATGAACGGACTGGAGGCACTTTACGCCAATCCTGCGGGGTTGATCAACAATACAGGCACGACGGCACTGTTTAGCCGCATGAGTTATCCCGCAGATATCGGCGTCAACTATTTTGGAATCGGACGTGCCATGGGCGACAATCACTTAGCGTTCACGATCTCGGCGTGGGACTTCGGTGATATACCACAGCAGACGGAGGATTCGCCGGAGATATCGGATGTCACTTTCGGAGTGACGTATATCACGGCCGGTCTGACGTACGCGCGTGTTCTCACTGACCGGATTGCTGCTGGGACGACGGCGAAGATCGTCAACGAGATGATTGCGGACATGTCGGCGACGACAGTGGTCTTTGATGCCGGTATGACGTACGTCGTCGGCGAGACGGGCTTGCGCCTCGGCGTGGCGCTGAAGAACATAGGCATCGACATCCAGTTTGATGGCACCGGCTTGGTTCGTCGTGCGCAACTCCCGAACCAGCTTGACCATGCAGCGCAGAATGCACTGGCTATCGAATCGGAAAAAAACAAGCTTCCGACCTTGTTAAACTTCGGTGCGGCGTATTCGATGACCATGGGAGCGGGTTCCGTTTTGACGGTTCTGGGCAATTTTCGATCGAATAGTTTCGATCAGGACCAGTACAGCGGCGGTGTGGAGCTGGGTTTGCGCGATGTGGTCTACGTTCGCGGTGGCTTTGACCTGACACAGAACACGGACCTCACGTTTTGGAAGGGGTATTCGTACGGTGCGGGGATTAACCTCGATCTCAGCGGTAGGCGCTTTACTTTGGACTATGCGATGGTTCCCACCGATCCCTTTGATGGCGTACAGTTTATCACGGCTACGGTTACGCTCTGATTATGAGTGCTCTTCCGTAGGGAGTGGGCTTGCGGGGACGTCCCTGCAAGCCCACTCGTACGTTTTGTCAAGCGTGTGGCGGTGTCTCTCTTAAGGTTACCGCTGGAGGGGCGGCGTGCGAAAGTATCACTGTGCGCGCGTCTTGTCAGTCGAGAGCTGATACGTTCAGCGTTTCGTAGCATGTCAATCTGAGGCTTGACGCAGTACCATTTCTGGGGCGAATGGGTGTGGCGAAGAACTGATCGCATGATGGTCTACACCGCATGAGGTACGTGCCTCAGTCTGGCTATCGCACGAAGAGTGACGTGATAAGTGGATCATTGAGTTGCAGTTCGTAAGCGAATAGAGCCAGACCACTGCGGTCTTCATGGGTACAGGTTCGTCGCCGAGTGGACAGCGATCGCCACCACGAAGCCGGTTGCGTGTGGGATATGTGAGGAGAGCGGGTTTGAAGATGTGCCAGGTGTGTGCAGGCGATTGGATGCCTGAAGGCACTGTGGAAGGTGACGGACACTGCCTCTGGCGGCTCTCGGAAAGACGCGCAATGGCGCCTGTTGGACATGCCGGTGGTGTTGCTCAGCACTGAAGTATATACGCAGGTGAAGCCGGTTTGCACGTGGGTGCAGCGCGATGTGAAATACGCTTCTTGCCCACGAGCATGGCCAAGTAATCACCCCGTTTGCGATGCTTTATGGCGAGCGCTGGCTGCTAGAAAATATGGCAAGGCCGGCCTTGGCCGTCGGAAACCCGGGATTGTTCAACATGACGCTATTGCAGCCGCTGAAGGGCAGCCCTATTCAGACAAGCGCTGGCAGCACCGTCGCCATGCATTCGCCGAAGCCGACGCGAAAGCCATCCCCCTGCGCCCAACCGGTCATCCTCACTTGATCGTAGTCTTCGAGAAAGGTGCGGGTCTCACCGGAAGGAAGCACCAATTTGCGTGTGCCTCCAGCAGTAATTTCCAGAAGGCTGCCATATGCGGCTTCCCCGGGACCGCTGATCGTGCCCGTGGCCAGTAAATCCCCGGTCTGAAGGTTGCACCCGTTACACGTGTGGTGCGCAATAATCTGCGCGGCCGTCCAGTAGAGATGCCGCACATTTGAACGGCAGACCACGTGGGGAACCCTCAGGCACCGGGTCTGAATCCCGACCTCGAGGTGGATGTCCCAGGTATCCCTCGCACCTTCCTGCAGGTAGTCAAGTGGCGCCGGATCTTGAACTGGAGCCGAGCAGCGGAATGCTTCCAACGCCTCGAGCGTCACGACCCACGGCGAAATGGTGGTCGCAAAGCTCTTCCCCAAGAACGGCCCCAGCGGTACGTATTCCCACTTCTGGATGTCTCGTGCGCTCCAGTCATTGAGAAGTACGAATCCGAATACGTGATCCAAAGCATTTCCGATCGGAATCGGGCTACCTAAGGGGTTACCAGGGCCGATGAAGATGCCCAATTCCAGTTCGAAGTCTAGCCTCTGGCTCGGGCCGAAGATCGGATCTCCGTCCGGTGGTTGCGTCTGGCCACAGGGGCGCCGAACGTCGTTGCCGCTTTCGAGGATGGAGCTCGCGCGACCATGATACCCGATGGGAAGGTGCAGCCAATTTGGCGGCAGCGCATTTTCCGGCCCCCGAAATAGTGTGCCAACATTCGTCGCGTGTTCACGAGACGCATAGAAGTCGGTATAATTCTGGATCTGGGCCGGCAGGTGAAGCGTCGCTCTTTCAGTAGGCACGAGGGCTTCACTACGGAGTGCCGTATCGTGCTGAAGTACTGTTGGAGTTTGACTGAGCAAGTGGCTGAGCTGTCGGCGAACCGACTGCCACACTGGGCGTCCCGCTGCCATGAAGGCGTTGAGGGAGGAGTGCGAGAAAAGTCCCTGGTTCGGTACGCGTAAGAGACCTCGCTTTTCTAATACCGCAAGATCCAGCACATAGTCTCCGATTGCGACGCCTGCGCGCGCGGCCGGACGAGTCGAGGTCGAGAATATGCCATATGGTAAGTTCTGGATCGGGAACGGGGAGTTGGGTTCCACCGAGACGAACGAACGCTGTGCCGGGTCGTGGATCATGGCTTGAGAGGCTGCCAGCTTCTGCGATCGGGATTTGGAATGCAAAATACGGCTCGAAATGTCTTCGGCGCTGTAGGAAAATCGCGTACTTTCCGGGTCACATGTGGGAGGGTCCGAAACCGAGTCCATTCGCTGTATAACGGCACCTTCAGGATGCAAGGGGGTGACGCCCCGCGTGGTAATCAAGAACTTTCTTGCGGCACTTTCTTACAATGGGGCTGAAAATCCTCTCGGCAATCCGAGCTCCAGCAGCAAGGCCCTATGAAGCGCCTTATTCACGTCTTGTGCATACTTGCCGGAAGCGCTGTCCTTGTTGGAGCTGACGGATGCTCAAGTGATCCGAACGTCGAAGGGGCGAAGCTGGATCTCAGAAATAAGGATCTCGACCGTGCTCTCGAAAACGTGGCGAAGGCGCTGGAGCGAGATTCCGCCAATGCCGAAGCGCACTTGCTCAAAGGGCAGATTCTACAGGAGTTGTTTCTGGAAGAACCGGAATTGGCGGACAGACAGGCATTCGTCAAGGAAATGAGAGAAGCCTTCGGGCGAAGCGTCGAGTTGGATTCTACCGGAGCCGAGGAGGTGCGCCGGCGGATGCAGGCGGCGTACACTCGGGAGTTCTACCGCGGCATCGAAGTCTACAACGACGCTCAGTACGTAGATGATGGCGCGAAGCGGGAGGCGTACGAGCGGGCAGCAGGACATTTTAGGGTGGCGTCGCTGATTTTTCCGGATTCCACGGGGGCATACTTCAACGAAGCGTCGGCATATATCAGCGGTGGCATGGCAACGCGCGCTATAGCACCGTTCGAGATGGCACTTCAGATGGGAAGCACCTCGCGAAGAATCTTTCTCTTCCTCGGGACGATCTACTATCAGGCCGCCGAAGCTGAGTCGGATTTGATGCTGAAACACCGCGCGTATGAGCGTCTTGTATATACGTTGGAGCCGGCTCTCGAGCTGTACCCGCGGGACGACGAGCTGCGCAGCATGCTGCTGAACGCTTATTCGCTGGCCGGACAGGAAGATAAGGCACTGACGTACTACCAAGCGGAGGTCGCTGCCGGTAACACCAATAAGGTGTTTCTGTACAACTACGGAACACTTCTGCTGCGTCTCAACGAGTATGACGAGGCCATTGCACAACTGACTGCAGCGACGAAAATCGATTCCCTCTATGCAAATGCACGCTTCAACCTAGGGGCGGCGTACGTCAACAAGGCCGTGGCGGTAGGTGCAGCACAGGTAGATGGCAGTCTCGACGTGGAGGGCCCGCGCACCCGAGCCCGCGTCGGCGAGCAGTTCGTTGATCTCCATAGCGAGCGGCGGGCGCTTTTCAGTGAGGCGATAACTCACCTGGAGATTGCACGATTGCTTACGGAAGCTGAGATGGGCTCCGTGCGAAATATCTGCCGGGCCCTTTACCAAGCCTACGGCTGGATGAACGAGCGATCGAAGGCGGAAGAAGTCCAGGTTTGTGCGGAACTGTAGGGACGGGGATGTGCATGCCGCAACATCGCTTTGCCACGCTTGCGGTGCACGCCGGACAAAAGCCCGATCCGGCTACGGGTGCCATCATGACGCCTGTATACCAGACGTCGACGTACGTTCAGGAGTCACCGGGAAGGCATAAGGGGCACGAGTACGCCCGCGTGTCGAATCCAACGAGGGCAGCGCTTGAGGCGAATCTTGCCGCGCTGGAAGGTGCTGCGCATGGTATCGTCTTTGCGTCCGGTGTTGCAGCTGCGGACGCAATCCTCAAGGTGCTCGGTCCCGGTCGTC
This sequence comes from Rhodothermales bacterium, assembly GCA_012267425.1. Lineage (GTDB taxonomy): Bacteria > Bacteroidota > Rhodothermia > Rhodothermales > Bin80 > Plut-88865. Next base: position 1,297 of record JAAXGO010000066.1, on the reverse strand, counting down.
ATATCTTGGCGTCAAACGATCTGTACGGCGGCAACTACCGGCTTTTTCAGGAGGTCTACGGCCCTTTCGGGATTGAGTCGTACTTCGTGGACATGACCGATCTGGAGACTGTTCAGCAGGCTATTACACCGTCGACGGCTCTCTTATGGCTGGAGACGCCGACGAATCCGCTTGTGCGTGTCGTTGACATCCGGGCCTTGAGCGATCTTGCACATTCCTTCGGCGTGGACGTGGTGGTGGACAACACGTTTGCGTCGCCGTATCTGCAGCGTCCCTTGGAGCTGGGCGCGGACCTTGTCTTACACTCGACAACGAAGTACTTGGGTGGCCACTCCGACGTGATAGGAGGAGCCTTGTGTACCGATCGCGATGATTGGAATGAGGCATTGCGGTTTCAGGTGAAGTCTGCAGGCGCCGTGCCGGGACCAATGGATTGTTTTCTTATTCTGAGGGGAACGAAGACGTTGCACTTGCGCATGGAGCGCCACTGTGCGAATGCCCGTCGTATCGCGGCTTTCCTGGACACGCACCCCAAGGTTGGGTGTGTGAACTATCCAGGTCTTGAAAGCAGTCCTGGTTACGTGCTGGCTACGCGCCAGATGCGGGACTATGGGGGAATGGTGTCGTTTTGTTTGAAGAACGACGACATGGATAGTGCAATGTGTGTGCTAGGTGGGACGCGGCTTTTCGCTTTAGCCGAAAGTCTCGGCGGCGTAGAGAGTCTCATTAGTCATCCTGCGTCGATGACGCACGCGTCCATTCCGCGAGCGGAGCGAATGAAGGTGGGCCTCAGCGACACGCTGATACGTCTGTCGGTCGGCGTGGAGGATATTGACGATTTGGTCGAAGACCTTCAGCGGGCGTTAGACGTCGTCTGATCGAACCGCAGGGTAGATCTGCCCTCAATGAGATGAGGTGGCAATCCCCTCCCGCTTCAATTCGTTCATAAGCGCAGCGCGCGATTCTGACTCTAGTTCGCAGTACCGTTCCAGCTTGTTAACAACTGTGGACACGAGCTGGCGGGCGCTCGGGGGCATAAGCAGTTCGGATTCTTTGATGCACGCGGACGCAGGCTCGATGCACGAAAGCGTTTCGGGTCCAACGCGAAGAGAGGTAGACTACATTGCCCGTGCGCCGTGGAAGGCGTTTTTCTCTTGCGGGTGCGAATCCCGTGCGCCGTGGAAGGCGTTTTTCTCTTGCGGGTGCGAATCCCGTGCGCCAGGCTAACTGGCGTAGGATATTGGGTGGAAGTCCCGTCAGGAGAAGGGTTAGCCCTACCGAGTCCACACAAATACTT
>JAAXGO010000065.1 GCA_012267425.1 Rhodothermales bacterium | reverse complement strand
GATCTTGTGGAATTCTTCCGCCTCGGTTTCTGCCGTTCCCGTCATGCCCGCAAGCTTGTCGTACATGCGGAAATAATTTTGCAGCGTGATTGTCGCGTACGTCTGCGTCGCCGCCTGGACTTTCACGCCCTCCTTCGCCTCGATGGCCTGGTGCAGACCGTCCGAATACCGGCGCCCTGGAAGAACACGCCCCGTGTGCTGGTCGACGATCTGCACTTTGTCTTCCTGGACAATGTACTCCGTGTCCCGTTCGTACAGTGTGTACGCCTTGAGCAGCTGCTCTATCGCGTGCAGGCGTTCCGCCCGGTCTGAGTACGTTGCATACAGTGCACGCGTGCGTTCGTCAAGTTCGTTACGGAGCACGCGTAAATCATTTCGGATCTTGTTCTCCCGCTTCTCCTCGCTCAAGCCCTCGCGGTCGCGCAGCTCGGCATACATTGCATCCTTGCGCTCGTCGAATTCGCGCTTGAACTGGGCCGTTTCCTCACCGATGTCGGGCAATATGAACAAGTCCACGTCTTCGCCCGCCGCTTTCGCAATAAACTCGCGACCCTGCTCCGTCGGCTCGATTGCCCGCTGTTTCTCATCGAGCGCATAGTGCAGCGCCTCGTCGACAAACGGCATGTTCTTCGCGTTGTCCTGCAAATAGAAGAACTCCGTCTTCTGTCGGAGCTGCTCAACACCTGGCTCCTGCAGCAACTTCGCGAGCTTCTTGTTGCGCGGAAAACCTCGCGTCGCTCGGAGGAGGGCGAGTCCGGCGTCCTGCTCCGCCTCCTTCGCACGTCTTGTGTCCTCAGCTTCCAGCGCCTGGTCGCGTTCCTTGAGGTGGCGAGCAGCTACGGCCGTAAACCTGGCCACGAGCCGCTTCTGTGCCGTAACAAGCCGTTCCACAGATGGCTTAAGCTCGTCGAACCGGCTGTCATTGGCCTGCGGGACAGGACCGGATATGATCAGCGGGGTCCGTGCCTCATCGATGAGTACCGAATCGACTTCGTCAACAATGGCATAGTAGTGCTGGCGCTGGACAAGCTGCTCCGGTTCAGTGACGAAAGAGTTGTCGCGCAAATAGTCAAAGCCGAACTCATTGTTCGTACCGTACGTGATGTCCGCATGATAGGCCGTTCGTCGTCCGGGCGAATGCGCTTGGTGGCCATCGATAACACGTACCGTCAGGCCTAGAAATTCAAAAATGGGCCCCATCCACTCGGCGTCTCGCTGGGCGAGGTACGGGTTCACCGTCACCACGTGTACACCGCGCCCGACAAGGGCGTTAAGGTATACGGGCGCGACCGCGACGAGCGTCTTGCCCTCCCCGGTTTTCATTTCCGCAATGTTGCCGCGGTGGAGCACGATGCCGCCGATGAGCTGGACATCGTACGGAATCATCTCCCACGTGATTTCCGTGCCGCCAGCCACCCACTTGTTTCTCCAAATCGCCCAGTTGCCTTTGATGTCGGGGTACTTACCACGGTCGTGCAAAGCACGATCGTGGTCGGTAACTCTGACGCGAAGTGGATGCCTATCTACGAATCGCCGGCAGACCTCCTTTACAACGGCAAACGCCTCCGGCAGAATTACATCCAAGGTATCGGCGATCACCTCTTGCCACTCCTCCTCGAGTTCGTCCAACTCCGTCAAGAGATCCTGTCTCTCCCGGAGGGATAGTTCGTCGGGAGCCTCGAGAGCCTGGCCGTCACCGCCTACGGGCTCTCTTTCCTCCACCACTGCTCCTCTGAGCAGATCCGCGATTTCACTTCGCCTCTCCTCAATGTCGGCTACAGCTTCCCCGATCTGCTTTCTGAATTCTGCCGTCTTCCCGCGAAGCCCGTCATCGGACAGGATTCGGACCGCGTGTTCGTGGGAGAGAATCTCGTCAACAATGCCCTGATACTGCTTCTTGAGAAGACGTTTGTTCTTGTCGCCAAACAGCTTCTTAATTGTGTCCAGCATGGATTCCCTAAAAATGATTACCAGCGGACCGGCGGCGCGTAGTGTGTCGATCTCCACGCGGGTGCGGAAACGGCTTCCATGCCCGGATCCAGGGAATAGCGCCCCTGCACTCTCCGCGCAGGTGCAGAAACGGCCGATCACACGCCGAACGGACGGATCAGTTCCGTGAAGCATGGGTTGACAATCGTCGAACCGGACGCTTCCCGTGTATTGCAGAAAGAGTGGCAGACCGGAAACAAGGCACTCATTCCTGCTCAATGAAATACGTGCACCTCGCGTTGTATGCCGCAGTCGGACTAGCAATCCTACAACCGGTCCGATCGCAGGATCTCACCGGATTCAACGCCTTGCGTATTGAGCCGTCCGCGCGTGCTACCGCACTGGGAGGCAGCCTGTCGGCCGTCTACGACGACGACATCAACACCTTCTTCTACAATCCCGCCCTCCTTAACGAGGGGATGGAGCGTGACCTGAGCGTTTCATATGTCAACCACCTGAGTGACATCACCGTCGGGTCTGTCGCATACGGACGGCACTTCGAGCAGTATGGGACAGTTGCTGGAGGTCTTCGTTATCTCCATTGGGGCACGCTTCAGGGTGGCGACGAGGATGGCCAGCGAACCGGTACCTTCGGCGCCTCGGACGTGGCCCTCACTCTCGGTGGTGCCCGGACCTACGGTGACTGGCTGCGGTACGGCGTCGGGCTGCACCTCGTGTATTCAGGTGTTGAGACGCACTCGGCGGCCGCTGTCGCGCTCGATGCCGGAATACTCTGGCGGGTTCCCTCGCAGCAGCTGTTCGTCAGCGCTTCTGTGCACAACCTCGGCCTCGCACTGGGATCGCTGGGACCATCGCGCGATGTCCTTCCGGTCGACCTCCGAATAGGCATAACAAAGCGGCTCCGTTATATGCCATTGCTATTGTCTTTGACCGGGTACGGTATCGAGTCCACGCTGAACGGACCTCAGGATGCCAGCGTGGCGGACAAAGTGTTCCGACACCTGCTCATCGGTGGCGAATTCCAGTTAAGCCGAAGTTTCAATATTCGGTTCGGGTACAGTCACCGGCGCCACATGGCACTGAAACGGACCGGCAGCCGGTTTGATTTGGCCGGTATAGGAATGGGATTCGGACTGGGCATACGGCGCTTCCGGCTTGGCTACGCTTTCAATTCCTGGTCGTTCGCCGCACTACATCACATCACCGTCCGTACAAGGCTGTAGGCCAACTTCCGGATCCTCATTCCAGCCCTGAGTCGGACTCCCCGGCCGCATGGGATTCCTTCGCAGGGTCTCCATCGGCTCCAACAGCCGCCGACGTTGAATCCAAGACCACCTGAAATGCATGGTGGGGCAAAACCTGCCGCTCTCGCTCCGATGCACGACTGCGACACTACTGCAGCCTGTGAACATTCCAAATTGGTGGCGCTCGTCGCCATGACCGCCACACGCAATGAACGTCCGAACCTCGTATCCGTATATTTGGATATAGTGCCTTCCCCCACAAGCCCGCGCCAATGGATCGCTATCGACATTCCTGCCCGCTGAGCCAACAGGCACTCATCGACGAGTTCTTCATCGAACACCGGGTGCACGTCTTGGAGATCGCCGCGTTTCTGGATCGGATGGACCGTGCGACCAACCGGAACGCGGAAGGAGAATTCCGCTATATGGCCTTCAAGCGCGCGGTCGCCGAACTGGTGACAACCGATCCGGGCCGCGTCGAACGTGTACAGATGATTCTGAGCGACCGGGACGTCCGCCTGCTGGAAGAGCGGGATCAGCAAAGTGCCTGGGGAGCCCCGCAGACGAACGGAACACTCTAAGACGCACAAAGCATGCACTATATCGACATGCACGCCCACATGGTCTCGCGTACAACCGACGACTATGAACGCATGGCACTGGCGGGGTGCAAAGTCGTCACGGAACCTGCCTTCTGGGCTGGATTCGACCGGCGCTCCGCCGACGCATTCGCGGACTATTTCTATGAGTTGATTTCGTTCGAACCGAAGCGAGCCGCCCGCTTCGGCATTCAGCACTATACATGGCTGTGCCTGAATCCAAAAGAGGGCGAAGACCGCGGAATGGCCCGCAGCGTCCTTCCAATGATTCCGCCACTCCTCGACCAACCCACAGTGCTTGGAATCGGCGAGATCGGGCTCAACCGCGTGACGCGCAACGAACTGGCTACGTTCCGGGACCATGTCGACATGGCCATGAATCACAACCAGATGATCCTGATCCACACGCCACACCTGGAAGATAAGTACAAGGGTACGCGCGTCATTGTGGACACGCTGGTGGCCGATGGGCGCGTGGACCGAAATCGTGTAATCATCGACCATGTCGAAGAGCACACCGTGGACATGGTCGTCTCCGAAGGATTCTGGGCCGGAATCACGTTGTATCCTACAACGAAGTGCTCGCCTGCGCGCGCCATCGACATCATTGAGATGTATGGGGACGAACGGATCTATGCCGCGTCGGCATGTGACTGGGGACGCAGCGCACCGCTGGCAGTACCGCGTTTCATCATGGAAATGCGACGCCGTGGGCACGACGAGACCTTCATCAAAAAGATCGTCTACGACAATCCGGCGCAGTTCCTGCGGCAGAATTCCAAATTCCACGAGCCCGCTGACCGAATCTCTGTCGCACTGAACGCTTGATGCGGATTGCGGACGATCTGCACCTGACCTACTGCACCAACATCCATGCGGGTAACGGACTCGATGTGGTGGAGGCCAGCGTGCAACGCTACGGTAGGACCCTCAAGTCCTTTCTGTCGCCCGACGCTCCATTCGGCATAGGGCTTCGACTGTCAGGAGCGGAAAGCCGAGAAATCCTCCACGGAGACCGGTTGAAGGCGTTCCGGTCGATGCTGGATCGAGAAGGGCTGTACGTCTTTACCGTCAACGGTTTCCCGTACGGACCCTTTCACTCCACGCGCGTGAAAGACGACGTGCATAGGCCTGACTGGCGAGACCAAGAACGTGTACGGTATACGTCGCGCCTAGCCCGAATACTCGCGCTGCTGCTGCCCGACGGCATGCACGGAGGAATTTCTACGAGTCCGCTTTCTTACCGGCCGTGGCTCGACAGTCCGCCCTGGAAGGTCTTCGTGCAGCATTTGACCGACGTCACGGCAGATCTCGTTGAGATCGCCGACCAGACCGGGAAGATAATCCACCTGGACATCGAACCCGAGCCCGACGGACTCCTCGAAACAAGTGCGGAGCTTGTCGCCTTCTTCAACGACAGACTCCTGTCCCACGGCGCACCACTCCTTGCGCGGCGGTTGGGCACGACCGTAGATGAAGCTGCAACCCACATCCGGCGACACATCCAGGCATGCTGGGATACCTGTCATGTTGCGGTCATGTACGAAAACCCGCGTGAAGTACTTCAGCGATATCGCGCAAATGACGTCGCCATCGGCAAAATACAGATCAGCAGCGCTGTCAGGGTGTCGCTCGCTGGCGATCGAAATGCGATCGAAGCCGCCCTCGCCCCGTTCGTCGAACCCGTCTATCTGCACCAGGTCATTCAGCGCAATTGCGACGGCACATTCACTACCTACCAGGATCTTGACGACGCACTCGGACATCTTCACGACAGGCGGGCGGCCGAGTGGCGCATTCACTTCCACGTACCTGTCTTCCTGGACCGGTTCGGACAGATTCAATCAACCCAGGACACGACGGCCGACACACTCGCCCTGCTCCAGCCGCAACCCTTTACGCAGCACCTCGAAATCGAGACGTATACGTGGGAAGTCCTCCCTGCCCACCTCAAGCGCCCGCTTGCGGCCTCGATCCAACGAGAGTTTGAGTGGGTTCTATCAGCAACCTGCACAGCCAATCCGCACATAGCGTATTGATCGTGGACTCTGCATCACACGCTACGCGCCTCTTCCGAGGACATCTGGCACTGGCCCGGATTTCCAACGCCCCGACAGTGGTAACGAACGTCCTCGCTGGAGCCGCCGTCGCTGGAGCGACCTGGCACGTGCACATGCTGCCTGTTGCCTTCGCCATGGTCCTCCTGTATACGGCCGGCATGTATCTGAACGACGTCTTCGACCTGGACCACGATCGGATCGAACGGCCGGAAAGGCCCCTGCCCTCCGGTGTCGTGCGTCCGAAAACGGCAGTCGTGGTTTCAGTGGTGCTCTTCGTGATCGGGGCTGGTCTTCTTGCAGTCGTTTCCCAAGCAGCGTTCGTTTCCGGGCTCGTCCTCGTCGGGCTCATCGTGCTTTACGACGCCTGGCACAAAGGCAACCCTGTCGGTCCTGTCCTGATGGCATCCACGCGTGCATTGGTCTACGTAACCTCGTTTCTTGCTTTCAGTTCGGCGATCAACAATGTGCTCTTTTGGGTAGGCGCCATGGCAATCTTCTACGTCGCTGGACTCACCGCCGTCGCCCGCCACGAAGCCCGTCCGAGGATGAGTACTTGGTGGCCCGTAGCCTGCCTGCTAGTACCGTTGGCGTGGTTCGCCTGGACGCTCCCACTGGGATGGTCGTGGGTACTCCTTGCGGTATTCGCAGTCTGGGTGGTGCATGCACTTGTGCTGGTCCATCGAGGGATCGTCGGACCGGCCATCGTTCGCCTGATTGTCGGGATCGCCCTGTTCGACGCTCTCATACTCGTAGCGAACGGCTTCCATACCGGCGTCATTGCTGCATTTGGTGCGTTCTGCCTTGCGCTCTTGCTACAGCGTAACATCAAGGGTACGTAATTGTGCACAAGACCGTAGTCCTCAATGTCGCCGGTCTGACCGCGCAACTTCTCGGCAAGTACACGCCAAATCTTCTCAGCTTCGCACAATCAGGCATTCAAGTCCCGATCCGAGCGGCCTTCCCCGCCGTTACGTGTACGGCACAGGCCACCTATCTGACCGGCTGCACTCCGCGGGAACACGGTATCATCGGGAACGGATGGTACTTTCGCGACGAATGCCAAGTCCGCTTCTGGCGACAGTCCAATCACCTGGTCCAGCGCCCGAAAATCTGGGATGCCGCCCGCAAACTTGATTCCGACTTTACGGCGGCGAATCTCTTTTGGTGGTACAACATGTATTCGACTGCCAACGTAGCGGTCACGCCACGCCCAATGTATCCGGCTGACGGACGCAAGATTTCTGACATATACACGGTGCCATCTGACCTGCGCAGCAATCTACAACGCGAGCTCGGGACGTTTCCGCTCTTCAAATTCTGGGGTCCGGCCACGTCCATAGTCTCAAGCCACTGGATAGGCGATGCAGCCATCCACGTAGACCGGCGGTTCGATCCGACACTCACACTCGTCTACGTGCCCCACCTCGACTACGTGCTGCAACGAGTGGGACCGGATGATCCGGCCGTCGGGAAGGATCTCCTCGAACTTGACGCCGTGGTCGGCGACCTCATTGCCTGGTATCGAGGGCGTGGAGCGCGAATTGTCGTTTTGTCGGAATACGGCATCGTTCCGGTCAGCCGACCAGTGCATCTCAACCGTCTATTGCGCGGGCAGGGATGGATTTCCGTGCGGGAAGAGCTCGGACGTGAGCTCTTGGATCCAGGTGCCTGCGAGGCGTTTGCGGTGGCCGATCATCAGATCGCGCACCTCTACATCCGGCGCCCAGAGCTCATCTCCAAGGTGCGATCACTCCTTGAAGGCACTCCCGGAGTCGCGCGAGTCCTCGACGCCGACGGCAAGCGCGAACTTGGTATCGACCACCCACGGAGCGGAGAGCTCGTTGCGACAGCTGATCCGGATGCATGGTTTACCTACTACTACTGGACGGACGATGCACGTGCGCCAGACTTTGCGCGAACCGTGGATATTCACCGCAAGCCCGGTTACGATCCGGTAGAGTTGTTCCTCGATCCAGCCGATCCATTCGTGAAGGCCCGTATCGGAATCTCGCTTTTGAAGAAGAGGCTCGGCTTCCGTTTCCTGATGCGGGCCATACCACTCGATGCTTCTCTCGTTAAGGGGTCGCACGGCGTTATCACCTCACCCGATGACGGACCAATCCTGCTAACGGCGTACCCGTCCACGCTGTCCGACACGTCATTAAGCGCTACGGACGTTTACGGCGTGATCCTGCGTCACCTTACCTTGTAGGCTATAGCCTACAAGGCGGCAAGATCCTCCGGATCGCGCTTGACCAAACTCTTCTTCTGGTGGATCATGGTCGTGTCGATCGTGCCGTGTCGCATGCGGTCTTTAACCTCTTTCAAGTTCATTCCGGCATTGAACCAAAGCAGTGGCGCCGTATGCGTAAGACTGTGCGGGCTAATACCCGTTCTACGTATGCCCGCTGCCTCCAAATGGGCAGAGATTCTTCCCCGGAGCGACCTCGTATTGAGCCGCTCGCCATCGCTACGATGGCCGTGCGACACGAACAACGGCTCAGTCGGTCTACGCGGAGGCCGCACGTCGAGGTAGGCATCAATCGTATCCATGACCTTAGAATCAATCGGCACTGCTCGGTCTTTGATCTTGCGCCCCTTTCCCTGGACCCGTAATTCCGTTCCGAATACCGTGTATTCGAGATCCCCCACGTCAGCACGAACAATTTCAATTTCACTTAAACCGGTATAGAGCATAAGGTGAATAACCGCCATGTCGCGCTTACCCAAAAGAGTTTTCTCATCAATGATCTGAAGGAGTGCGTCGATTTCTAATTCGGTAAGCACCTGCCGAGAATGTGACATCGGACGGCGGTTGCCCTTGACTTGAGCGGCCGGATTTTCTGTGATGAGTCCGATGCTGACGAGATACTGACAGAACTGCCGGACAGCGGTCAGATACGTTGACACCGAGACTTGGCTGAGCTTGCGCTCCCTTTCCAGGTAGTCCTTGTAATCGTGAAAGTCCTCCGGTCGAAACCGACAACCTCCTCCCTGCTGAATGAACCACTTCTCAAATACATTGAGGCTGCGCCGGTATGTTCCGACGGTCTCTTTACTCTTGTCTTTTAGGAATTCTGACGGAAAATCGTGCAGCCGCTTGCGCAGTTCACCCAGCGTCAACCGAAGATCTTGTTCACCAAGCGGTCCGAAAACGGTGTTTTCCGGAATAGATCCCACCTTTACGGCCTGTGCACATTCTAAGAATACTCGCAAGGCGGGTGAGGAACCGCCAATTGCAGAATAAACGAAATCCTGAGCCCTTTAGTCAATAACGGATTCTCACTGCACGAATGATAACCAACTGGCAGACGACTACACGTCCATTTCTGGATCAAACCCGTGGACTACTTCCGTGAACTTGCGTAAAAAGGAGATTCCCATTGCACCGTCGATGATGCGGTGGTCGTACGACAAGGAGAGGTACATCATCTGCCGGATCGCGATTACATCTCCGTGGTCGGGATCCTCGATTACCACGGGTTTTTTCTTAATCATGCCGGTGGCTAAGATGGCTACCTGGGGCTGCAGGATGATTGGCGTACCCATAACGGAGCCGAGCGAGCCCACGTTGGTCAGTGTGAACGTGCCACCCTGCAGATCGTCCGGCTGCAGATCATGGCCCCGGGCGCGATTGGCCAGATCGTGAGCTGCGTGTGCAAGTCCGGCAATGCTGTGACGTCCGGCGTGTTTGATTACTGGTACGATAAGGCCCGTTTTTTCGAGCGTGACGGCGATACCTACGTGGTAGTCCTTGTTGAGCAGGATTCGGTTGCCCTCAACGGACGAATTGAGCAGCGAGTGAGTCCGCAGCGCCTCTACTGCGGCGTAGACAAAAAACGGCGTATACGTAAGCGGTATTCCGTGCCGATCTTCGAATGACGCGCGATTGGCCGTCCGGAGCCGTACCAGGTTGGTAACGTCAGCTTCTGCAAACGATGTAACGTGCGCGGACGTACGCTTGGACTCGATCATGTGTGCAGCGATAAGCTGGCGCATGCGGTCCATTTCCATGATATCGACACGCGGACCGGCCGCTGCAGGTACTGATGGCTTGGGGGCTGGCGATGGCTTGGGACGCACCTCGAACTTCTTAGGAACCACCGGTGCCGCCTTACGAGCCTTCCGGGCCTCCAAGTAGCCCAACAGGTCCGTCTTAGTGAGGCGACCCTCACGGCCAGACCCCGCAAGGGCTTCGAGTTCGCGTCTGGGAACGCCTTCGGTTTCGGCAATGGAGCGCACGAGTGGAGAGAGGAAGCGCCCGTCCGCCAGATGCCGTCTGTCCTCTGGCTCTTCGTCTGCGCGCTCGTGTGCGATTGGCGTAGCCGACGTCTGCTGAGACGCCACTTCGGGAGGTCCCACATCCGTCTCCACGGACTGCTGCCCCACCGAGCTGCCGATGATCGCAATCAACGTACCTACGTCCACTGTGGCATCCGTGTCCACGAAAACGGCCTTCAATACCCCGGCTGCCGGTGACGGCACTTCGGTATCAACCTTGTCGGTACCGATCTCCAGGAGCGGCTCGTCCAGCTCTACGAGATCGCCGACCTTCTTGTGCCACGCAAGCACGGTTCCTTCCGTGATGCTCTCACCCATCTTGGGCATCACGACCGGCACATCGTTCGCAACGCCGGCTGCCGTAGCTGCAGACGCTGGCTTGGGCGATTGTAGGGTGCTTCTTGCGCCTTCGACGGCCGTTTCCACCGTCGTAAGGACGGTCCCGACAGCAACGGTTTCCCCTTCCTCAACGAGAATCTTGCCTATGATTCCTGCCGTGGGTGAAGGAACTTCCGTATCAACTTTGTCGGTTCCGATTTCCAGAAGCGTCTCATCCAGCAAAATGGCATCACCCGCCTTTTTGTACCAGGCTATTACGGTTCCTTCCGTGATACTCTCGCCCATCTTGGGCATCCTGACTTCAACCGTTGCCATCAGGGTGCTGTGCTGCTTTCACGAATAGATTTCCAGTGCCCTCCGCAGGTCACAAACTTACCGTCTGATGCGACATGCGTTCCTGTTAAGCGATCAACGGCGCGATGACAAGAGCTACGACAGCAATCAGTTTAATAAGGATGTTGAGGCTCGGGCCCGACGTATCCTTGAACGGATCACCGACAGTATCACCTACGACGGCTGCCTTGTGTGCATCCGATCCCTTGCCTAAGGACGTACCGTCGATCTCAATTCCACTTTCGATGCGTTTCTTGGCGTTGTCCCAGGCCCCTCCGGCATTCGACTGGAAGATCGCGAACAGCACGCCGGAGACAGTCACCCCCACTAACAATCCGCCCAACATGTCCTTATCAACGAAGCCTACGATGACAGGCACTGCGATGGCCATCAGGCCGGGTGCAATCATCTCCCGGATGGCCGCGGCCGTCGAAATGTCCACACACGTCGCGTACTCCGCCCGCGCGGTGCCTTCTCGGAGGCCAGGAATCTCACGGAACTGCCGACCCACTTCGCGGATCATATCTGCCGACGCCCTCCCAACCGCATTCATGGCCATGGCACTGAATACATACGGGAGTGCGGCGCCGATGAGCAAGCCGGCAAGAATTCTGGGCCTCGCCACGTTGATGGCCTCGAGCCCGGCCTGCTGCATGAATGCGGCGAACAGTGCCAGTGCGGTCAGTGCGGCCGATCCGATGGCGAAGCCTTTTCCAATGGCCGCCGTCGTATTGCCTACAGCGTCTAGTTTGTCGGTGCGCCCGCGCACTTCGGCGGGAAGATGGGCCATTTCAGCAATGCCGCCCGCGTTGTCGGAGATCGGTCCGTAGGCGTCAACGGCCAGTTGTATACCCGTCACGGACAGCATGCCGACGGCGGCGATCGCGATTCCGTAGAGCCCGGCAACTTCGAAGGCGCCGATAATCGCCCCGGCCAAGATCAGCGCAGGAATGCCGACAGAGTACATCCCCACACCCATCCCTGCAATGATATTCGTCGCCGCACCCGTGACACTTTGACGGGCTATGCTGAGAGTTGGCTTGTTGGTCGTGGATGTAAAATACTCGGTGACAAGGCCGATGAGGACACCTGCAAAGAGTCCGATCGTAACGGCACCGAACACGCCCATGGAAGTGTAGTCAAACGTCCCCACGATGGGCGTCGTCGCTGTCCAGCTCGCCGGCAACATCCACCGGATTACAAAGAACGCTACCACTACCATAACAAATGAGGCGCCAAATTCTCCGGCATTCAGTCCCTTCTGCGGATTACCTCCCTCGCGAACCCGCACCAGGAGTGAACCGAGAATAGAAACGATAATGCCAACAGCGGCCAACACCAGCGGAAGCAACACGGCCGCCAGCGCGAACGTCTCGTCGAAGGCTACGAAAAAGCCGGTTCCAAGCACCATCGTACCGATGATGGATCCGACGTAGCTCTCGAACAGGTCGGCCCCCATCCCTGCCACATCACCAACGTTATCACCGACGTTGTCGGCAATCGTCGCCGGGTTGCGCGGATCGTCTTCCGGGATCCCTTCGTAGACCTTGCCGGCCAAATCGGCCCCTACATCCGCTGCCTTCGTGTAAATGCCTCCTCCTACGCGGGCAAACAGCGCAATCGACGAGGCACCCAGCGAAAAGCCTGCGATGACGTTTATAACTCGGGCGTCCGTCCACGTCGTGAGATTGTCGTATGCGAGGAATAGCCCACCGAGACCCAGAACGCCCAGGCCGACGACGCTGAGACCCATAACCAGACCGCCGGAAAAGGCGACCTGAAGTGCGGGCCCTAGACCCGTGCGGGCCGCATTCGTCGTTCGGACGTTCGCGCGAGTCGCCACTCTCATGCCGATAAAGCCGGCCAGACCCGAACAGAGAGCTCCGACCAAGAATGACACGGCAATCATCGGCGAACTGACGACTTCGCCGTCTAGAACGCGATCCTGTAGGTTCGCGATGGCCAACAGTGCCGCCAAGGACAGTACGAAGACAGCCAGAACGCGGTATTCACGGCGGAGAAATGCGCGGGCGCCCAAAGCAATGTTCGTCGCGATCTCTACCATCGTCTCTGTACCCGCAGGCTGCTGCTGCACCCACCGTGCACGCAGCGCTGCATACCCCAATGCGATCAATCCGGCAACCGGCACCAGAACGGTAATCAAAAGAGTGTCCATTCGACGTAAGTATGTTCTCGTGAACGATGTGCAGTGATACAAAAAACCGGCTACTCAACGGTGAGCCGGTTGAACTGATTCATTGCATGCACCAGAGAGTCTGTGCAAAAAGAAACCACCGCGTCACGCGCCCGCTCAGCAGCATTGCATATCACAGGGCGTTCCGTCTCCGTGAAGGCAGACAGCACATAGTCGGACTGCCGCCCTCGCTCGTAGTCATTGCCGATTCCGATTCGCAGTCTCGGCAGCGCTTCCGATCCCATGCAATCAATGATGTTCTGCATTCCGTTATGACCTGCCGCACTGCCTTCCGCACGAATGCGAATTCGGCCAACGGGCAAATGGATGTCGTCAGTAACTACGAGTATGTCTTCGGCATTGAGGCTGAAGCGCCGCGCCAGGTGACGGACAGCTTCTCCGCTTCTGTTTACGAACAACTGTGGCTTCACAAGTACAACAGAACGTCCTCGCAATCGTCCTTCCGCCACGAGACTTCTTGCACGGCCATCGCGCCGAAACTCGCCACGCACTCGTGCGGCCAACAAGTCAAGAACGACGAATCCGACGTTATGGCGGGTTCCTTCATACCGCGGCCCGGGATTGCCCAATCCAACGATGAGCCGCTTGCTGCCAGCCATTGCATACCGGGTTTTGCCACCGGCCGACACGGGCACTCGATCAAACCTGTTCCGCCTCTGCGTCTTCCAGTTCTCCTTCCTCTTCGACTTGAACCTCGGCCGCACGCGGACGCAGCACTGCCATGAGAATCTGGTTGTCTGGAACGCCGAATTCGAGCGTCGGCCAATCCAGATTACTGACGTGAACCGCCTGTCCGATTTCGACTCCGCCTACATCCACCTCTATCTGTGATGGAATATCTCGCGGGAGGCAGGTTACCGGCAACTCGGTCACACTGTAGCTCGGACGTCCGCCCTTTGTCTGTCCCGCCGGCGTACCCCGGTACCGTACCGGGATGGCGATCGTTACTTTTTCGCCTGCCTGCAGTACCTGAAAATCCACGTGGAGGGGCCTGTCCGTCACGGGGTGGAAGGCAATATCCTTCAGGATGCACTCCCAGGCGCCCCCGTCCAGGGAAATCTGCACGAGGTGTGTTTCATCAGTGTAAATGAGCGGGTGGAGGCTTTTCTCCGTGACCTGGAAGGTGACCGGGCTCACGTGGCGTCCGTAAAGTACGCAGGGTACCGATCCCGCTCGGCGCGCGGCGCGCGCAGCGCTTTTTCCTGGTGTCCGCGCCTCGGCGGACAATGCAATGATATCCATCGATTTCGGTTGTAGAATCTCACACAGCAAAGAGTGTCGACACTGACGCGTCCGTCGCGATTCGCTTTATCGCATCTGCAAACATGTCGGCGACGCCGACCACTACAATCTGTTCGGAGCTCCGCTTGAGTGGAATGCTGTCGGATACGAACAGACGGCCAAGGGCGGACGCTTCAATACGCTCATAGGCCGGCCCTGACAGAAGTGCATGCGTACAGGCCGCCATGATTTGCTCAGCGCCGGCCCTGCGAAGTGCGTTGGCTGCATTCGTGAGCGTGCCGGCGGTGTCGATAATGTCGTCGATGAGCAGCACATCGCGTCCTGCCACCTCACCAATGATGTTGACGACTTCCGCCTGGTTTTGGGTTGGGCGACGCTTGTCGATCACGGCGAGGTCCGTATTCAGGTGCTTTGCGTAGGCCCTAGCCATCTTGATCGCTCCCACGTCAGGTGCGACCACGACCAGGTTGGACGTCTCGAGACCCCTGAAATAGTCGACGAAAACGGCCGATGCATACAGATGATCCACTGGAACGTCGAAGAAACCCTGAATCTGTGAGGCGTGCAGATCCATAGTCAGTACCCGATCGATGCCCGCCGTCACCAGCACGTCTGCCATGAGCTTGGCCGCTATCGACACCCGAGGCTGATCCTTGCGCTCCTGCCTGGCGTACCCGAAATACGGAATTACCGCCGTGATACGAGCCGCCGACGCCCGCTTGGCGGCATCAATGAGCAAAAGCAGCTCCATCCAGTTGTCCGCATTCGGATAGGTACTCTGGATGATGAACAGGTTCACGCCTCGGATCGACTCCTCGTACCGGGTGTAGAGCTCGCCGTCACTAAAGGTCTTGCAGGTCAGCTGGCCGAGGTCTTTGCCGAATGACTGGGCAATGCGCCGTGCGAGCTCGCGGTTACTTCTTCCGGCAAACAGGCCGACGGGTAATTCCTTATTGGGCATCACGCAAAGACACTCGTGCCTCGGAGCTGTGACGGGGGTCAGTGTGTTGCCCGGGGAGGACTCGAACCTCCACATACGGCTCCAAAGGCCGCTGTCCTGCCATTAGACGACCGGGCATTATGCAAGAAAAAGCGCAGTTCCGAATGTTTACGAACCGCGCCTCCAAACACAGAAATCTAACGATTGTGCCCTGACTCCGCAATGCGGCAAAAGGATGCTTCGTGAAACTACCC
>JAAXGO010000064.1:5457-29032 GCA_012267425.1 Rhodothermales bacterium | reverse complement strand
CTCTCCGTAGTAAGAGGTTTGAAACATGAGTACGAGCGTCTTGCGCGCTCGCCTTCCCTGACGTGTCCCGCCCGTGTTCATTCACGGACGGCTGTCTGAAATCGACAAAGGACTCGCTATACTCTCAGTCTCATCAAAGAACGTTCCGTAGGCCTCCCAAAGGCTGGAGTGCCGCTTTTCGGAAAAAGCCGGATGGCCATAATACGAAACCGGGGGGGTCCGTGTCAAGTACTATCGGCGACTTGGACGAATTATCCTTCCCAGCCAGAGCGCCGATCCGGCCCGCCAAGCGGGCAATACCGTTAAGCATACGGAGAACGACCTCCCGTCGGACGCCGGACGCGTGGCCCGTTGCCTCTCGGAAAGACGCGCTTTATCTCCGATGGTGGGCTCTCGGTTCCGGGACGCCGGAAAGATCACGGTTTCTCCACACAACGCTGAAAAATGGGACAAACAGCTACTCCAGTATCAGCCAGATTCCCCTCCGGTCGGTCCCTCTGCATTGGGATCGCAGTACTTTTCACTGCGGCTGTCGGACTCTACCTGCTGGTAGACTCCGTTTTGATGCCCGCCTACACGCGCCATGATGCCATCGTGGATGTTCCCGACCTGCGCGGTATGACACTGGACGCGGCGCGTGATTCTCTCCTAGCCTGGGGGTTCGGGATGGGGCCACATGAGGAGTATTACGTCCCGGGCAGCCCGCTGAACCGGATTCTGGACCAGAACCCGGCCGCCGGAACGCCGATCAAGCCAGGCCGCTCGGTGTATGTTACCGTCAATGCGAAGGAACGACCTAAGACAACTGTACCGGAAGTTGAAGGAAGCTCGCTCCGCGATGCACGCCACAGATTGAAGAGTGCGGGCCTCGAGATAAGAGCCGAAAAGCCGGATCCTCTGCCCTCTCCCTACCGCAACAATATTACGCGGCAAGATCCATCGCCCGGTGAGGTAGTCGAACGAGGGGATAGCGTCAGTCTGTGGTACGGGACGGGCCCTGGCAACACCACCGTCACCGTACCGGACGTGACCGGACTGACCGTCAGCGCCGCGAAGATCAGGCTGCGAGAAGACAATTTGTGGTCCGTGGTTCTAGACCTCGACGAGGAAGAAGTCAATCCCGTTGTCGTTCGACAAAGCCCGGTGCCGGGAGTGCACGTACGCGAAGGCTTCGAAATCCGCCTCTTTCCGAAAGAAGCTGAGTAGGACGCTACTCTTCGATATACACGCACGGACTATCGGAGAACTCTACCACGACACATTCACGGTGCTTCGTCGGTATGGTTCGACCGACGTAGTCGGCCTGGATCGGCACTTCCCGATGCCCGCGGTCGACAAGAACGACGAGCTGGATGGATGCCGGGCGTCCGTACCGGACAATTGCATCGAGCGCCGCGCGTGCAGTGCGACCGCTGAAGAGCACGTCGTCGGCCAGAAGAACATGCTGGCCTGTGACCTCAACCGCTCGGCTTGGTGTTGTCTGCGCCGCCTCGGACGACTCGCGGTCGTCGCGGAAAGGACGTACATCGAGCGCATGCGCTCGAACATCAAGTCCTTCGATGTCGCGGATGTGTTGCGCTAGGGCCTCGGCCACAGGTATTCCCTTGCGCGCGATACCAAAAACGACCAGCTCGGATGCGCCCCGATTGCGCTCTACGACTTCATGCGCCAAGCGCGCCAGCGTGCGCTGGAGGCGCTCTTTACCCATTATGAGCGTGCGCATTCCCGTACCGGCGTCAGCGACTCAGAACTGGAACATGGCCTTGATGCTGCCCCAGCTTCGTCGAATGGCGGTCGGCGTATAGTTGACCTTTTTTTCCGCCAAGCGCTGCCGGACACCGCTTGTAAAGACCACTTCCAGTCGGTAGTCGATCTGCTCGGCCCCCACCTTGTAGACTTCGTCGTCGAGCACCCGGTACACAGAGCCTGTCCCGTGAGGGTCCACGGATTCGATCACGGCAAAGTCGGTGGCAAACGACGTTTTCCTGAAAAGCTCATAGGTCCGTACGGCTTCCTCCTTGTCCGTTTCCCACGACACCTCGATGCCGTTTCCCGCCAGCTCCGCGTTGAAATACCGAAGCGTCACGGAATCGCCCACAAATGCGGACACAAGGAGTATTGTAAGCAAAGCCCGCATGCGGACGGTCGTCGTTGCCAGTCGGCCAGAAATGCAATATACGGAGCCGGTGACACAATGCAAATCTTTTGGTTCATCGGCTATAGGAAAGTACAGGCGGGCATCGTGCGGTGATCAATCCTGCCCGAGCCGCAAACCCGATGAAACTTTCCGCGCGTCCTTGCGCAAACAAAAGAATATTATAGACGGTTGCCACGACATGATGCGCCGCAAATACGAGATCTGCACGGTAGCGGGTATTGGAGTCCACGCCCACTGGACGCTCTACGCAATGCTGCTTGGTGTGTTCGTCTGGCTCGTCTGGCAGAGCGTATCGCTGTCCGCGGCGCTTGCGGGAATTACCCTTGCGTGCGCCCTCTTCGGCTGTGTAGCCCTTCACGAGATCGGGCACGCTCTGGCAGCCCGCGCCTACGGAATCGGCACGTTGGACATCACGGTTTATCCGATCGGCGGGATCGCCAGGCTTGCGCGCATGCCGGAAGAGCCTCGGCAGGAATTTGCAATTGCCATTGCCGGACCGGCTGTCAATCTGGCGATTGCCGTCACGCTATTGGTGGCTCTCCTTTTTGCCAACAGACCGCTCGCGCCGCGCTTTTTCATCGGTACTGAGGCAAACGTGCTGGGGAGTTTGATGTGGCTGAACCTGGCGCTTGTCGTTTTCAACATGCTCCCGGCTTTCCCGATGGACGGCGGGCGCGTTCTAAGGGCAGGTCTCGCTACCAGAATGTCGTACCCCCACGCCACGCGCATCGCCTCGTACGTGGGGCAGGCCATGGCGATTGCATTCGCCGTCGTAGCTGTGTTTCCGGTGCCGTTTTTTCGGAGATTCAACCCCGTGTTGCTTTTTATTGCTTGGTTCGTCTTCACGGCTGCTCGGCAAGAGTTGGAGCACGTCCTGCGTCGTTTTGAAACGTAACTGCTACGTCAGCTTCCCGTAGTCTGTCACGCTTTGATGTTCACGCCCACAGCGAAACCTGCGAACGCATAACCAAGAGACGGTTTTTTGCGCTGCGGCGTATCGGTGCAACGGTGCTGCACCCATTCTGCTGCACCGCGGAAGTCATTACCGATGCTCGGTGTTACTTTTGCGGTCGTGGTCACAGCCGCGGTGCACGTGTGCCTACGCCCACGTCGCCTTGTCCCGAGACGTTCTTTAGCTGGAATCCCCTCCCGTCGGCTTCAGCGGCACTGAGAGCCCGCTACCGGAAAGAGACATCGCATTGGTGTTTGCTGCCCTTGTGACACGCTCTCGGCTGTGCGTCCACGCTGCATCTGTCAGGCATCGTAAGGCCGCGGATGCCTCGTCGTTGCTTTTGACAACCGCCTTTTCTATGCTGGTTAGGTCCGTGCGCTTGACGTAAGCCATCTCATGAAACACGTACGCCTCTTTGCCCTTCTGGTGGCGGCTGCGTGTTTCGCGACTGCTTTGCCGCTTCAGGCCCAGAGCGACTACGGTTACGGAAGTAGGAATTTGCAGCCTGTCGGGCTGCTGCTCGTTGACGGCGGCACTGGCTCACTTGCCATCGAACAGGATGCGGAGCGACCGTTCGCCTACCTCGCTCGACGCCAGGCGGCGGGAACAGTCGCCGTCGATTTGTCCGATCCAGCCGATCCGCGCGCGATACCTGGTCACGAATCCGCGCAAGTGTCAGTCCATGACCTGACGCTCTTTGCACACCTCGGCCGACAGTATCTTGTCCTAGCCACCGACCTTGGGGCTGACGTCGTAGATGTAACGGACCCTTCCAATTCCGCTGACGTAGCGCATGTCTTTCTGGAAGGCGGATTCCGGGATCTCTTCGCGTACAAACATTCCGACGGCAGGTCGCTCCTCTTCGCAACGGGCGGCGGCGCTGCGTTTGTATACGATCTGGTGCGGATTCTCGGCAGCGACGACGCGCTCATAGCAGCGATCGACACTCCTCAGCAGGTGGAGAGTTCGTCAACCGGCTTCGATGACCTTTTCGTCGGCTACGAACCGGACACCGCGCAGGATCGCCTCTACGGTGCTGGCGCTGGCGGATACTTTGTCTTTGACGTCACGGAACCTACCGACCCCGAGCTCTTGGTCACCGTGTCGTCGGCCGCGGTCGAGAGGGGACGCGCCATCGCTCCGACCCCCGACGGACGTTTTGCACTCACCGCTGCGGAGTACCGCACGGCGCCGATTCGTGTCTTTGACGTGAGCGGTTCGATGCCGCGCGTCCGCACTGCCGTCGGCGCCTGGACCGCTGATTGGCGGAGCGAGTACACCGACATTCAGATGCGCTGGCCGTTCGCGTTCGTGGCGGCACTCGAAGGCGGTTTGCACGTTGTCAATCTTTTTGACCCTGTAGCTCCGTACACCGACGCATACTATATGCCCTATTTCGACGGACCTGTCGGCCTTGATATCGACCCCCAGGGCATCAGCAGCCTCGATATCCGTAACCACGACGGGCTTGTGGTCGCAAGCGATCTCGACCGCGGGTTTCTCGTGTTTCGCCTGGAGGCGTTCGAAAGGTGGCACGGACATGCCTGGGGGCAGCCGCACGTCAGCAGGGCCCAGGACTGGGTTGCCGGCCCTGACGGTCGATAGTGCATTTCCTACCACCTGAAACACTGCTACGTCCCGGTGAACGCCGTTTGGTCATTCTCCATATCGTTTTTCGTCTGCTGCCTCGCCGCAAGTCCGGCATCGTCGCAGTTCAATAGGCTGGAGCATCCGCCGCATCCGCCGCCGCCGGGCGAGCGAGGAAGCTCGAATGTCACAGTCGTAGCACACCTCCCACTCGGCAAGCCGGGATCGATTTCAGACATCGAAGTCGAACAGGATCCGGGCAGACCATATGCATACGTCGCCCGGCGCGTGGACGAAATCGGCTTTGACATCATTGATCTGTCAGACCCCGGACGGGCAAAAATCATCCACCGCTGGCGAATCGAAAACCAGGAGCTACATCAGGGCGGAGCCATGGACGGACGCTACTTCAAACACGAAGGTCGTTACTATTATGTCCAGTCCACGCAATTCTCGCAGGGTGGGCCAAACTCGGAGGTGGGCGCGATCGTCTTCGACGTAACGGACCTCCCGGAGCGCATTCACGAGGTGGGTCGTATAAAGCAATCTGAAACGCGCGGCGGCTTCCACAATATCTTCGTGTACAAGCATTCGGCGGGCACGCCGCTTCTGTTCGCCACGTCTGGACCACATGCCAAGGTGTTCGACCTCGACCGCTTCCTCAAGGGCACGCAAAGCGAGATGGCCACCGTCGTCAATGACGAGAACCACTCGCTGATCGGGCGTGTGCCGGTGGCGCAGACCGAAAACATGTGGTCACGTGGCTATCACGATTTCTACGTCGGCTACCACGTTGAAACCGGGCAGGATCGCTTCTATGGGGGCGGTGGAAGCGGCTACTACGTCTACGACGTCACAGACGTGGCAAATCCCGAACTCCTCGTTACGATCGTCGGCGTGCCAGGCGTGGCATGGGGGCACACCTTTACACCATCGCCAGACGGACGCTACGCGGTAGGCGAAACTGAATTCCAGTACCAGCCGCTCCGCTTTTTCGATATGCAGCCCGCCTTGAGCGGCGAAGTACAAAATATTGACCGCGCCATCGGCGCCTGGCACGCAGACTGGAAGAGCCTAGCGCACAACCATGAGGTGCGCTGGCCGTACCTGTTCGTGGCTGGCTACGAAACCGGCCTCAGCGTAGTCAACATGGAAAATCCATCCGACCCGTACACGGTGGCCTACTACGATACCTTTAACGGACGGCACGACAACCGTGAGGAGGCCCTCATGCGTGCCGGCAGCCCCTATACCTGGAACGTCTACGACGGAGCGTGGGGCGTGGACGTGCGTAATCGCGACGGGCTTATCGTCGTGAGCGACATGTCGACGGGTTTCTGGGCATTTCGCTTACGTGGCTTCGACGGCTGGGACGGACGCGACTATGGTATGCCAAACATTTCGAGCGCCCAGGACTGGGACACCGGTCCGCTCGGCAAGTAGAGCCTCATTCACTCATTTCGCTGTTGACCATGTCTTGTTTCCGCCCCACGGCTTCCCTGGTGGTGCTTGTCTTCGTGCCGTCCGTCGCTGTTGCACAGTGGACGGCCGAAAAGCCGGGCAGCGACAACATCGAGGTCTTAGGCCACATTGCCCTCGGACCCCGCCTCAGCGTCGCCGACATGGAGCTCGAACAGGAAATGGACCGCCCATATGCCTACGTAGCTCGCATGGTATACGGCGACGAGGGGCCGAAAGGCACCGACATCGTCGATCTGTCCGATCCGACCGATCCGCGGGTCATCTACCAGTGGCGGATCGAAGATCAGGACCTGCACATGCGGACCGGCGGCATGGATGTCAAGTATTTCAAATGGGATGACCGCTACTATGTTGTTCAGTCACTCCAGTTCGGCCAGGGCGGGCCGAATCACGACTTGGGAGCGGTCATCCTTGACGTAACGGGCCTTCCAGATCCGACAACGGTACGCGAAGTGGCTCGGATTCGCGAGCCGGAGCTTCCCCGCGGCTTCCATAACATCTTTGTCTACAAGCATTCGAATGGACGTGTGCTGCTCTTCACGACCGTTTCGGGGCCGTTTGCTCACGTATACGATCTGGGCATGATCGTGGCCGGAGACCTGGAAAACAGCCTCGTGGCACGCGTTCCGGTCCCGGAATCGCCTGATGGCCGCGGACGTGCACGCGGCTACCACGATTTTTATGTCGGGTACCACGTCGAAACCGGGCAGGACCGCTTCTACGGGGGTGGCGTAGGTGGCTATTTCGTCTACGACATCTCGAAGCTGGACGATCCGCAGCTTCTGGTGACGCTGACCGGAATCAACGGCGTCCGGTACGGGCATACGTTTACACCGTCGCCGGATGGGCGCTACGTGATTGCGGAAACCGAGTACCAGTACGCCCCCCTTCGCATCTTCGACCTCAAGCCCGCCCTCGATGGGGAGGTGTCAAACATCCGTAACCCGATAAGCGCCTGGACGGCCGACTGGCGGCATCTGGTACACAACCACGAAGTGCGCTGGCCGTATGTGTTCGTCTCGGGCTATTTGGACGGACTGCAGGTCTTTAGCCTGATGGATGTTAAAAACCCGGTCACGGTCGCGTACTACGACACATATCTCGGCCCGCCCAACCATGACAGGACGCCGGTATTCAACGGTGCCTTCGGAGTAGACGTCCGCAACGAGGACGGGCTTATCGTGGTCAGCGACATGTCGACCGGCCTGTGGACCTTCCGCATGGACGGTTTCCAAGGCTGGGACGGCTCTGCCTGGGGCTTGCCGAACGTCTCCAGCGCGCAAAACTGGGACGCAGACCCGCAATGACACCTGCCGTTTCCGTTCGAATCGAACACGCGTCATGAACCGCTCACTCGTTCTATTCGCCTCACTGTGCACTGTTTTGCCGGCCACGGCACAATGGACACCCGACAAACCCGGCAGCGACAACATTGAGCTTCTGGGACACATTCCGCTCGGACCACGGCTGAGTGTTTCTGACATGGAACTCGAGCAGGAATTACACCGGCCATTCGCGTACGTGGGCCGAATGATCTTCGGTGACGAAGGCGCTATCGGAACCGATATTATCGATGTCAAAGATCCCGCGAACCCGAACGTCCTCCTCCGCTGGCGCATCGACGACCACGACCTGCACCTACCGCTCGGCGGCATGGACGTGAAGTATTTCAAGTGGAAAGGCCGCTATTTCATCGTCCAGTCGTTCCAGTTTCTGGGCGGGCCGGACCATGACCTCGGTGCTGTGATTCTGGACGTGACTGCTCTACCCGATCCCGAGGCTGTGACCGAAGCCGGCCGCATCCGTACGACTCCCGTCGGCGGCTTCCACAACATCTTCGTGTACAGACACTCGAACGAACGCCCCTACCTTTTCGCCACCACTGCGGGACCGACCGCCCACGTCTACGACCTGGGCATGATCGTCGACGGCGATGCAACGGACGCTCTCGCAGGAGAAATCCCGATCCCGGACACCGTCCCGGGCAGGCAGGACTATGTGGGATACCATGATTTCTATGTGGGCTTCCACGAAGAATCCGGGCAAGACCGGTTTTACGGAGGGGGCGACGGCGGCTACTACGTTTACGATGTCACGGATCTCAAGAACCCGCAGATTCTTGCCACCTTGACCGGAATCCCGGCTCTCACGTGGGGCCACACCTTCACGCCGTCACCCGACGGGCGCTACGCGGTTGCAGAAACCGAGGTGCAGTATTCGCCGCTTCGGATCTTCGATTTGCAACCCGCCCTGAGCGGCGAAACGTCCAACATCTCCGAACCAATTGGGGCCTGGACGGCCAACTGGAAGCACCTGTCGCACAATCATGAAGTGCGCTGGCCGTTCGTCTTCGTCTCCGGGTATCTGGACGGCCTGCAGGTGTTCACGATGATGAATCCCAAGAATCCCGAGACCGTGGCGTATTACGATACGTATCTCGGCGCACCCAACACGGACCGTTACCCAATGTTTAACGGCGCGTTCGGAGTAGACGTACGCAACGAGGACGGCCTCATCGCGATAAGCGACATGTCAACTGGTTTCTGGACCTTCCGCATGGACGGCTTCCACGGCTGGTCCGGGGTCGACTGGGGCATGCCGGACATCTCGAGCGCGCAGAAGTGGGACTGACACTCGGTGGTTCATGGTTGCCTTTCTCGTTTATCTGGCCAGTTTCATTCCAGGGCCCGCTCCCGACGCGGTGTGCCCGCCGGACACCGGACCGGAATACTATGCCATAGACCTCATACCTACCAAGCGCGTGCCCGCGGCCAGACGCGCCTCAGGCATCGCCTCCGTATCGTTTGCCTCGTCTCCATTCGGCATCGCCGTCTCGTCGGAAGGCCACTACGTCTACGATCTTGCTCTCCGGATCGACAATCTGAAGCCCGCGCCCGAAGGCGAGTATGTGGCCTGGGTCTCAACGCCCAACCTCAAAGAGGTGGTGCGACTGGGAGCGCTCACCTCAGACGGGACAGCAAGCGGGCGAGTGATGTGGAACAAGTTTCTTGTGATCGTCACGCTGGAGACCGTCGAATCGGGTACGCGCTGGCTGGGGCCGGTCGTGCTGCGGGGCCTGTCACGTAGCGGGTTCATGCACACAATGGCTGGGCACGGACCATTTCAGCAGGAGCCCTGTGCCACGTTCGGATATTACTAGTGCCCACCATGCGCAGAGCCTTTTGGATGTGCGTGACAGTGCTGTCGATGCCGGCACCCACCTCCGCGCAGCATCATCACGGGCATGCCATGCCCGCAGCAGACTCCGTCACTTGGCGCATGCCGCCGATGGATCCCGCCATGCCGATGCTGCCCGGCCTCGATGACGCGGTGCCTCCAAGCAGACCCTACCTGCCCGGCAGCGGCCTGCGCGTTACCGACGTGCCAGAAGCCGAACCGCGGCGCGTCGTACCTCTTACAGACGGAGACACGCTCAAGCTCACAGCCACGCTCGTCCGGCGGACGCTGCAAGGCACGTCCTTTATTATGTACGGGTACAACCAGCAGTACCCGGGACCGCTTCTCCACGTCAAACGCGGCTCTACCGTCGTAGTCCACTTCACGAACGAGATCGAGCTTCCCACCACCATCCATTGGCACGGTCTGCGCCTTGACAACCAGTTTGACGGCGTTGCCGGTCTCACACAAGATGTGGTCAAACGCGGGGAAAGCTTCACCTACGAGGTCCGGTTCCCCGACACGGGTATTTACTGGTATCACCCGCACGTTCGCGAGGATATACAGCAAGACCTCGGGCTATACGGCAACATGCTCGTCGATCCCGACACCGACGACTATTGGGGCCCCGTGCACCGGAACGAAGTCGTCGTACTCGACGACATCCTCATCGACGAGCACGGTCTCATTCCGTGGGGCGAGGATGTCCCCACGCATACGCTCATGGGCCGCTTTGGCAACGTCATGCTGACCAATGGCGCGACGGATTACCGCCTTTTTGTCCGCCGCGGAGAGGTGGTGCGCTTCTTTCTAACCAATGTGGCCAATTCACGCTCGTTCAACGTGACCTTTGGCGGAGCACCCATCAAAATAGTCGCCTCCGACGTGAGCAAATTCGAGCACGAAGTACGAGTCGCTAGCGTTCCGATCTCACCTGCCGAGCGGTACGTTGCCGAAGTCCGCTTTGATGAGCCGGGGCAGGTTGCTATTACTAATTCAATTCAGGCAATCAATCATTTTCGGGGAGAATTCTATGCTCACGTCGACACGCTCGGCATGATCACCGTCCTCCCGGAGCCTGCCGCCCCCGACCTGTCGGATGCATTCAATCGTCTACGTTCAAATGAGGACGTTACGCGAGATGTTGACAGGCTCAGGCCCTGGTTCGACACACCACCCGACAAAACGCTCGACCTTACGCTACGCGTTAAGAACTTGCCCGTAGCCATCATGATGGCCATGGAAATTGACACGCTGTTCGTGCCGCCCATGGAATGGAACGATGCAATGCCTATGATGAACTGGCTGTCGACTGCCAGCCAGGTAACGTGGATACTCCGCGAGCGTTCTACGGGCTTGGAGAACATGGACATACTCTGGCGGTTTGACGTGGGTGATGTCGTGAAACTCCGCCTATTCAACGACCCAAAGAGTTTCCATCCGATGAACCACCCGTTCCACGTTCATGGCCAGCGCTTTCTCGTCCTTGAATTGGACGGCGTGCGCAACCGTAACCTGGTATGGAAGGACACCGCCGTCATCCCTGTTGGCTCCACCATGGACATTCTCGTCGAGATGTCCAATCCCGGAGACTGGATGGCCCACTGCCACATTGCCGAACACCTCGACGCGGGCATGATGCTCCATTTCACGGTGCGCGACGTGCCGCGGGCACAATAGTGCTCCGAGCATGACGTATCGCCGTCGCGGTCAGCCTGCGTCGCCATCTATCACACTTGATCCCAGAACCATGATGATAAGGATTCCCCTCGGGCTCTCGGTGCTACTCGTCGGTCTCGTCCTCGTAGGGTGCAGTCCGCGCAACGTCGAGCTCTTGGCCGTCAACGCACCCGAAAAACTGGAAACCAACGAGTCCGGCACATTCGAAGCCGTTACAAACGAGGACGCCAAGCCTCCAGTCTCCTTCAGCTGGGACCTCGGTGACGGCGGAGCGTCCGACGTGGCGACAATGACGCATGCGTATGCCGAAGCAGGTACGTACTCGGTGACCGTTACGGTGTCCAATCGCAAGGGCAAGGCCACCGCCTCGGGCTCGGCAACCGTCGAAGTCGTGAATCCGCCCGTTCCCGCCCAGCTCGCCGCCCTCCTAGCGGACCGCTACGAGACCGACACTCAAACCGCGGTCGGGTTCAGTGCAAACGTGCGCGGTGATGCTCCGATCTCTTACGCTTGGGATTTTGGGGACGGCTCCTCCTCCACCGTACCCGCCCCGTTGTACACGTGGTCCGAGGCCGGTGAGTACATGGTAACGCTCACCATTAGCAATGCGTACGGCAGCGACACACGAACGGTCGGCATTCTGGTTGTGCCTTTCGAGGCCGAGTACTGCGCCGAGCTGGCCGAAATGAATGCCGTCTTCTTCGAACGCAATACGAGCGTGTTGTCGTCCGACCAGAAAGCAGTGCTGTCCGACAATCTGCAGATCCTTGCCGACTGCCCAAATTTACACGTACGGGTGGAAGGGCTTGCAGGACCTTTTGAGCGACGGCCCGAGGACCTATCCACTGACCGCGCACGCGCCGTTGAGCAGCATTACCTCGTCAACGGAGTGGATGCGAGCCGTATCACAACAGTGGGCATTGGCCAGGTCGGACGAGGCTCGAAGAAAAGCGGTTCGGAGCAGTACCACCGTGCAGACACCGTTCCAGTGCATTAGTGCCAGCCCCGGCGCACCGTTCCATCTGCGTTCATCGTGTAGAAGCCCAAATCAATGTCCCTCCGCATCTTTGTGATATAGATGATCTGGCCGACGTGCCCGGAAAAGTGTTCAACGGCATGGTAGACGGCCTCTCGGATGGTCACATCAACACCCTGGATGCAGCGGCGGTCGTCGAGCCGTCCGGGGGGCAGATCGGCTAGAACGCGGTCAACCTCCGTGACGGTGTCGCGAAGCGCGTCAAGTAGCGAAGCTGCGGATTCCCCGCCATACGCGTCGAATTCCGACTGCCGTCGTCTGGTATCGGCCATATCGCCCACGCCGTGGAGAATCCACTGCCCCAGGTTGCCGGCCAGGTGGAGAAGCAGATTCCCGACCGAATTGGATTGCTCGTTGGGTCTCCACCACAGGTCTTCTTCGGACAGTTCACGCACGCAGCGCTCGATGCGGGGAAGATATTCGCGGGACAGAAGGCGCCGCGACTGATCGATGAATGCCCGTGACATGCCCGTGCAACGTTCGCTGACGTATGGCGCACACAAGGTACTACCAATCGCCCCGTTCACGCACGGCCAACAGTCCGTGAGGATTCGTACATTTCTTCCCTGACTTGCAACCGGTACCCGCTGAAAATGCGCACACGCTTGACCTACTTACTGCCCGGCCTTGTGCTTGTCGTCGTGGGAGCCGCACTCGGCATGCGGCTGGACACCGTATCGACGGACGGGGACACCACGGAGCAGCTCCGCAAGCTCGAAGAAGCCTTTCTCATCATAAACAAGCGGTACGTTGAGGAAGTCCGCCCGGCGATGCTTGTCGATGAAGCCATTGAGGCGATGTTGGAGTCGCTCGATCCGCATTCGTCTTACATCGACGCCGAGTCGTTCACAGAAGTCGAAGAGGGGTATCGTGGATCCTTCGGCGGTATAGGCATATGGTTCGAAATACCCGACGGGGACACTGCCCACGTCGTCTCGCCCATCGAAGGCGGCCCGAGCGAACGTGCCGGGTTGCGTGCAGGAGACCGGATCGTGGCCGTCAACGGCACGAACGCCGTGGACATCGGCGACGACGAAATCAAGCGGCGGCTCAAGGGTCCCGTTGGAACGACCGTCGATGTAACATTGCGCCGCGTGGGTATGGACCACGCGATCGAGGTGACGATTACCCGCGAGATGATCCCGTTGTACTCGATTGCCAGCGCGTACATGGTCGACGAGCGGACAGGATACATCAAGGTGAGCCGCTTCGCGCACACCACGTACCAGGAGTTCGTCGAACACCTCACCTCGCTTAAAGCTGACGGAATGGAGCGCTTGGTTCTCGACCTCCGGCAGAATCCTGGTGGCATCATGGAAGCAGCGGTGGAGGTGGTGGACGAACTTCTGGAAGACGAACGCACCATCGTGTACACTAAAGGCCGCAGCGTACCTGACCGGATATTTCGGTCGCGCCGCCCTGGGCTATTCGAAGATCAGCCCGTGATCGTGCTCGTCAATCACTCGTCGGTATCAGCCAGCGAAATCGTCGCTGGCGCGCTGCAGGACCACGACCGTGGTCTCATCGTCGGACAGCAGACCTACGGCAAGGGACTCGTACAGAACCAGTTCGAGCTGCCGGACGAAAGCCGTCTCCAGATGACCACGGCTCGGTATTATACACCGTCGGGGCGGCTTATCCAGACACCGTACGAAGACGGTGACAGAAGCGGCTACATGGAACGCAAAGGAGCGTCGATGCAGGAGGCTCGCAACGACCTTGCCGCATATAGCGACAGCGTGCCGGATTCGCTGCGCTTCGAAACGACTCACGGGCGTACGGTGTTCGGCGGGGGTGGCATTCTACCGGACATCATTATTGCGCCCGACACGCTCATGGCACCCATCGTACGGGCCGTCCACTACGGTGCGTTCCAGGAACCTTTCCGAGTTTGGTTTGCACGCCGCGAACAAGAATTGCGCACCGAATGGGACAAGCGCGCCGACGAATTCGTGCGCACATGGGAGATGACCGACGAGTCCTGGAATGACTTCTGGGAGGTCGCCGCGACGTCGAGATTCAATCTTGCGATCACCTCTGATCCGAACGAAGCGTCTATCGAAGACCGCATATTCGCCGCCGCCGATGTGAAAGCGAACAGACCAACCGTGCAGCTCCACCTGAAGGCCCTGCTGGCACGCCAACTGTATGGCTCGCGCGTGGCCTATCCGCTGTACAATCGGATCGACCCCGTCTTCATAGAGGCACTCACGCTCTGGGACGACGCCGTAGCTCTAGCCGGCGTACGTTCTACCAAGTGAGCCACTCGATTTCCACGCGGATTCCCTTGTCCGCCCGCTCGAGATGCTCCGGCAGGTGTATGAGGCAGTCGGCGAATGCCATCGACGAATAGAGGTTGGATGCCTGCGGCCCCGTATCCCGCACGAGCAGCTCTCCCGTCTCGTCATAGCGCGCAATGCCGCGGGCGAACCAGTGAAGACCTGCCGACTTCGGTGTCGGCTTTTCGAGTTTCGCCACTGCCCGTCTACGGTGGACGATTCTGCGGCGCATCATGACTGCAAGGGCCGGACGAACGTAGCAGTCAAAGCAGATCGCCGACGAAACAGGATTGCCCGGCAGCCCAAATACGACGCTGCCAGTCAGCAACCCGAACGCAAGCGGCTTCCCGGGCCGCTGTCGCACCTTCCAGAACAGAATCTGCATCCCCGCCTCGTCAAGGACTCGCTTGACGAAATCATGGCTGCCGACAGATACGCCGCCCGAAAACAGTATCACGTCTGCTTCACGTGCCGCCTCTATGGCACAACGTATGTCCGCGAGATCATCTCGCGCCCGAAAAGGCCCTAAGACTTCGGCGCCTGCTGCCGCAGCTTGCGCGGCAAGTGCCGGTCCATTCGAATCACGGATCGTCCCCTGCGTGAGATCCGCGGTCACATCCACGAGTTCGTCGCCCGTCGACACCACGCTGACCGTCGGACGGCGCGCAACGCGAACGCGCGCATATCCCAGTGACGCCATCATGCCGACCGTCGGTGGTGAGACGATCGAGCCAGAAGGTATTACGGTGTCGCCCGCACGGACATCTTCCCCGCGTAGGCGCACGTATTGTCCTACAAGTGGCGCGCGCTCAATCATGACCCGATCCTCATCTGGCTCGCGTGTCCATTCGACAGGTACGACGGCGTCCGCTCCTTCTGGGATTACGGCGCCGGTCATGATGCGACTGCACGTGCCCGGATGTACCACCTCCAGTGGAACCGTACCCGCAAACACGTCTTCGATCACCGTCAGTGATTTCGGAAGATCCTTCAGGTCCGACATCCGCACTGCAAAGCCGTCCATTGCTGAATTCGTAAACGGCGGAATATCATCGCGGCTTACGAGATCTTCGGCGAGCGTGCGGTGGAGAGTCCCGTCGAGTGAAACCGTTTCGCTCCCCGTGCTCCGCACGTTCTCAAGCACGATCTGCAGGGCCTCTGTGACGGAAATGAATTCTTTCATGAGTCTGTGGGTAAACGGTGGAAAACGGGTTGACGCACTCTGGATAATCAGCTGGCCGCACCTTGACGTGCATAACACCCGCCGTAATCAACATGAACTCACGCGTCGTCCACAGAACCAACAGGTGGGCATGCCTTGTGCAAATCCGTTCGAAACCATCTACGAGACGTACTGAAACACCCTTTTTGTGGTCCGCTGTATGGATGATCGCGTGAGTTACGCCGCAGTGAACTGCCTGCTCAAAGTTACTCACATTTCCGCAGCCCCAACTACTATAGAAAGGATCGTTTATTCTTGCCCTGATTGTTGTCGGTGCGCAGGAGGTGTGGACAAACATATTTGGCCAGCCGGAAAACTCGGGATCCGCAGATCCGTACCTTAGACTCTTTCCCATGACCACCTGGTCAACCACCTCATGATCAAGCGAATCCTCGTCGTTTTGGATGCCGACGGTGACACGCCGGTTGCGACGCGTTATGCGATTGATATTGCCCGGCGTCACGGAGCCGAACTAACCGGCCTTGCCCTTGTGGACACGGCCAGTATTGAGGCCAGCACACGAGGCGGCGGTATCGGCAGCATGTACCTGGCAGAGACATTGAAGGATGAGCTCACTAAAGAAGCACGTGCCGTAGCTCACAAGCTGACGAACTCTTTTCGAGAATCTGCCGGTGAGGCCGGGGTCGTTGCACGGGCACAGACGGATGAGGGTACTCCGCTGCATCGAATTGCGGAGGACACCAAGTACCACGACCTGATGGTGCTCGGCAAGGTACCGCATCTGTTCTATAGCCATCCCAATCAGCAGACCCTGACAATCCAGGCCCTGCTCAAAGAAACTGTGGGGACGACGCTCGTAGTTACGGAACGCTACACCCCGGTTCGGCGAGTGCTTATAGCATACGATGACAGCGCTCAATCGGCTCTCGCACTCCGTACGCTTGTGCACCTGCGTCCTTTCGGATCCGACAATACAATCGATATCGTAAACGTCCACAAACGAAATCGATCCGCAGAATCGGGACATGCGCTTGAGAAGGCTCATTCGTATCTACGAGCCCACGGGATGGAGGCAAACGCAGTGAGCATTCAGAGCGACAATCCATTCGACGCAATCGTTGAATCCGCGACGCAGTACGGAGCGGATCTTCTGGTTCTTGGAGTACATGTCGTGGCGCCGCTTATGAAACTTACCTTTGGTTCGACCACAGCATCATTTCTGGATTCAGTGCCCGTGCCGCTTTGGCTCGGTAACTGAGACCGTCTCCGATCAGTTTGCGGACCGGAGTCTATTGGAAGGAATGCTGGGAGCATTGCGCATAGTGGGTTTGACATGATGTGCCCTGGAATCCCATTGCGTGGAATGTCCGTCTGACCCTTCGAGGCTCGCGGCGATAGCATGATAAGCAGACGGAAGGTTCGCGAGCGTGTACTGCAGGCTCTCTACGCGCACGCACTCGGAGGCGGAGATGTCGGCCACGTTTTAGAGACCCTCATACGGCCGGAGCTCGAAGGCGACGAGAGCGCGTGGTTGTTCGGTCGACAGCTACTCAAGAGAACGATCGACCGCTCACAGGTAGCCGACGATCTCCTTAAGAGCCACGTCGACAATTGGGATCTGTCGCGCATTGCCTTGGTGGATAAGCTGCTGCTTCGGCTGGCACTCTGTGAATTTCTGTACTTTGAGGACATTCCGCCGAAGGTGACGATCAACGAGGCAATAGACATCGGCAAGCGGTATAGCACTGACAACAGCGGCGGCTTTATCAATGGAATTCTGGATGCCATACTCGCGGAGCTTAAGCGAGAGGGTCTCCTGCATAAGACAGGCCGCGGGTTGATCGACACGAGCGACGGATGGGCTTCATCGCAATAGGAGATATCCACGGCTGCTCGCGGACGTTGGATCACCTTCTACGCACTCTGCAGCCAGCGGCGGAGGATCATCTGGTTTTTGTAGGTGACTATGTTGACCGCGGTCCAGATTCGAAAGGGGTGGTTGAACGGTGCCTCGCGCTTGCCGGCTTGCACCAGTGCACGTTTTTGAGGGGCAACCACGAAGTCTACGTCCTGGACTTCCTTGCGGGCCAGGTCGATCCTTTATGGGACTTAAACGGCGGTGCAGCAACTCGCCGCAGCTATTCGGATTCAGCTGGACAAATTGCCGTCCCGGACGTGCACCGACGGTTTTTCTTGGAGACGGAGCTCTACTTAGAGACGCCGAACTGGGTATTCGTTCATGCGGGGCTTAGGCCCGACCGCACTGTGAGGGACAATTTGGTCGAGTGCGGTTCGGATGTCTTCCTCGAAGAACGTAGCCATCTGTGCGTCAACGACGCAGCACTGAAGTGGGAAAAGACCGTCGTATGTGGTCACACACCCACACCGCAGCCGATCAACAGGGAAAAGCTCATCGGTATCGATACTGGGTGCATCTGGGCGGCCCACCGGGGATTCGGACGGCTGACAGCAGTACGCTTGCCGGAGCGCGAATTCGTTTCGGTTATAAACAGAGACTGAGCGCTGGCGAGCTTAGCGCAGTGTCACCCAGCCGCCGACACGTATCACAGGCTCCAGGGGGCCCGTTTCCAAAAACATCGTACGTCGCCCGATGGAGAAACTCAGACGGACGAAGGGGTCCAGAAAGAGATTGAAATGCTTGTTCTTGTCCGCCCGAGTGGCGTCGGTCGGGAACATAAAACTGGGCCCGAAGCGGATTCCGATGTCCACGTCGCCGTAGCCGTACTTGGCATAGCCGATTGAGCGCAGCACGCCAAGAGGGCGAAGTGCGGCACCTATGCCACCGGAGAGCTGCAACCAGTTTATCGAATAATCGACGGTGGGATGAGCATGGACGTAGAGTATGGCGTCGAGCGTAAAAACGGTCTGAGCTTTCACGTACCCCGCGTGGATTCCAACCCCGGGCCACATGCCAGCCCCGAGCTGCCACACTCGTGCGTCCTGGGCAGACACGCCGAGAGGAGTGGCCGCGAACAGGAGCACGAAAAGACAGGCGGAACGATTCGCAC
Source organism: Rhodothermales bacterium (assembly GCA_012267425.1). GTDB lineage: Bacteria > Bacteroidota > Rhodothermia > Rhodothermales > Bin80 > Plut-88865. The sequence goes on along the minus strand of JAAXGO010000064.1, from coordinate 10,469 downwards.
TACGCATCATTGTTCGCCTCTCCCGCCAGATGGTCCACAGTTTCTGCGATGCGCTGCGGAATCGTAGGTCTTCCCAACGTAGGGAAATCCACGCTCTTTAATGCCCTGTGCGGCGCCAGCGTGGCAGCGGCCAATTACCCATTTTGTACCATCGAACCCAACCGCGGTTTCGTTCCGGTACCAGACCATCGCCTACTGCACCTTTCCGATGTGAGCCCTGGCGAGCGAGTCGTGCCCGCCACGATTGAGTTCGTGGACATTGCCGGCCTCGTTGCTGGCGCCTCGCGCGGCGAAGGCCTGGGGAACACGTTTCTTGCCCATATCCGCCAGGTTGAGGCCGTCATTCACGTTGTACGCTGCTTTTGTGATGACGGCGTGGCGCATGTCGAGGGAGATATCGACCCGGCTCGCGATATCGAGATCATCGAAACGGAACTGCTCCTTAAGGATTTGGAAACCGTCGAACGCAGCGCCGAAAGAACACGCAAGCGTGCAAAGGGCCCGGATGTGGAGGCACGAGGGCGCCTGCTCTTGTACGGTCGACTTGCCCGGCATCTGGGAAGAGGCCTGCCTGCGCAGCAGTTCGAGGCAAACAGCGACGGAGAAAGAACCTGGATCCGTCAGCTATTTCTGCTGTCGGACCGCCCCATGCTGTTTGTCGCGAACGTGGGCGAATCGTCGCTCCCGAACGGGAACGAGCACGCGGAGACCGTTTGGGAGATGGCCGCAGCCCGCCAAGCCCACACGGTGGTGATCAGTGCTGAATTCGAAGCGCAGCTTGTGGATTTGGTCCGTGAAGAGCGGATGGAGTTTCTCCGCTTAGCAGGCCTGTCGCGTCCCGGACTGGATCGCCTGATCCATGCGGCCTACGAGCTGCTCGGCCTCATCACCTTCTATACCCGCGGCCCGAAGGAAACACGGGCCTGGACCATACGGCGAGGCACACGAGCCCGCGAGGCAGCGGGTCGTATTCACGGCGATTTCGAGCGGGGCTTCATCCGAGCCGAGACCATTGCTGTAGACGAGTTTTTGGAACAAGGATCATTACGGGCGGCCCGCGAGGCAGGAGTGATCCGCTCGGAGGGAAAAGACTACACTGTGCGCGACGGTGACGTGATTCTCTTCCGATTCAACGTCTGAATCAGAAGAGCCGCCCAAACACGATTGTGATAACGGGCGAGTGGAATACCGTCTGCGACCTGCGGATGTCCGGCTCCAAGAGCTGCACGCCGCGAAAAAAGTGTTGCGCATAGTACCCGAACCGTACGCCTTGTGTGACCTTGGACCCGGTTCCGAACCAAGCACCGACGGCTATGCTTCCGCCGATTCCGACGTGCAGCGAGCCGCGCGGTAAGGCGGCGAAGACGCCCCAGCGACGATCGACATCCTCGTCGTATACATCATTGCCGTTCCGGTCGTCAAAATACGGATACTCCCATCCGACAGTGGGCCCGACTCCGACTTGAACGTAGGGCCGGAAATTCTCTACGATGCGTTCGGCGAACACGCGCCGCTCATAGCCGGCGTGAACGGGAACCATCAGAAAAAAATTGCGCTTGTACGGAACGATACTGCTGCCGAGTTGCTGGAACCGGAGCTCGCGTTCGTCCTTTCCCGCTCCTAGACTGACCTCGACAAGAATCGTTGAGCGTGACCCGACGGAACGTCGCACGTAGCCTCCGAGTCCGAAGCCGTTGTTGGTCAGCAACACGGCACCGCCCGCTCCAGATCCGAACAAAGTGGTCTGCGCAAAGGCCGCCGGATGAACGTGGAGAAGAGCAGAGAGGCAGGCGAGCGGGATTGCTCGACGGATGATGACGGAGTGGACCATAAGGCAATCGTGGGTCTAAGAGTACACTGCGCAGATGCCGGAGTTCTGAAACGTGACACATGCCGTATCTTTTCTGAAAGCCCTAACCGTATCCAGAGCCATGAGACGCGCCTCGTATCGGTGTGCGGTCCTTGCAGCCGTACTACTTCCATTTCTTGCACAACCGCAGTACGGTGTGGCTGCAGCGGCTGACTCGCTGGCCGACACAGTAGCGCGGCGTGTCCTGGCGGCGGTTGGCGGCGCAAGTGCCTGGGAGGCACTTGCGTATCTGCAGTTCAATTTTTCGGTGCAGCACGGACAGGCCAAAGCGCAGGTTGTCCGGCATTTCTGGTCGCGGCACACGGGAGACTATCGTATCGAGCTGCCGGGGCCAGCAGCCGAGCCGTACGTCGTGCTGCTCAACGTCAAGACACGCACGGGCACCGCAGCTTGGCATGGTGATGCTCTCGACGAGAAGGAAGCCAAGGTGTGGGTGGAGACGGCCCTTCGACGCTTCGACAGCGATGGGTTCTGGCTGGTAATGCCGTTTCTGCTCTTCGAGCCCGGCGTGACGCGCGAGTATGCTGCAGATTCGTCGGATGCCGGACAAGACGTACTCAAACTGACCTTCACGGACGGAGGTCTTGCGACGGGTGCCGAGTACTGGTTGTATATAGATGCGAAATCGGGGCTCCCAGCCAGATTGACGTACCGGACACCGGGAACCCCTACACTGCGAGCGTTCGACTTCGAGGCCTGGGAGGAGCATGAGACGGCGGCAGGACCGCTTACATTTTCCACACGCAAGCGGTCGCGCGGCAGGCCGTTTCTAGTACTTACGGACAATGTGAGCGTGCCGGCGGAGGTTGCAAACGACATGTTCACGGATATGCTGCCGCGCCTTTCGCCTTCGGATAACGGCGAGTAGCGTGGGTTATCGCTTGATGATCGCCCGCCGCTATCTCGTGAGTCAGCAGCGGGTTAGTCTGATTTCTGCCATCACGGGCATTTCGATAGCAGGAATGGCCTTGGGCGTGGCGGCACTCATTGTCGTTCTGTCGGTCATGAACGGCTTTTACGATGTCGTGCGCGACCTGCTCATCACGCTCGATCCCCACGTGCGCATCACAAGCGCGGACCAAACCCACATAGCGCAGGATGCCGCTGCGGCTGATCTGGTCGATATCGCACTTCGACTGCCGCAGGTGGAGGAGGCCGCCCCATACGTGGAGGGCAAGGCGCTTCTGCTCCACGAGTTTGGTGGCGAAACCAACCGCGTCGTGGTCGTGCGCGGTATTGCCCAAGGTGGACGGCTGCGTGGGGCGGACGCGGTGTTTGGACGCTTCGACCTGGAGCAGCAGGAGGGTAAGCCGGGGCTTGTAATGGGGGCGGGCGTCGGGCAGCGTATGGGTCTCGTGCCGCCAGACTCATCGACGCCGGGGGGTGAAGTGATACTCGTTTCTGCATCCGGGGTAGAGCGAATGCTAACCCGCTTGTTCGGGATTCCGCCGCTGACCCGCTTCGAGGTTCGTGGATTGTATAGGCTGCAGGACACCTACGACAACACGCACGTCTTCATTGCCATTAGCGAAGCGCAGCGACTATTTAACGCCGCAGGGGCGGTGTCGGGAATCGAGTTGTGGCTTAGCAATGCGGAGCAAGCCGACGCGGTAAAGCGGGAACTCAAGGCGCAACTCGACGACACCAAATATACGGTAGAGACATGGTACGACCTGCAGCGCTCGCTTTACGAGGTGATGCGGCTCGAAAAATGGGGAGCCTCGGTGGTTCTCGTTCTCATCAGCGTTGTGGCGGCGTTCAACATCGTCGGATCGCTGACCATGGTGGTGATCGAAAAGCGGCGCGACGTGGGAGTGCTGCGGGCCATGGGCGTCACCGGTCGTGACGTTCGGCGCATCTTTCTGACCGAGGGGACACTCATTGGTGGACTGGGTGCGGGCATCGGCTTTGCGGTGGGACTCGGACTGACCCTGCTGCAGAAGCACTTTGCAATCGTGCCGCTCATGGGCGCCGAGTCGTTTCTGATCGAAGCCTACCCCGTGTCAATCCGAATGCTGGATCTTGTGCTGATCGGAGCGGTTTCGTTCGGCATCTGCGTCCTGGCGGCTGTCTATCCGGCCCGGCGAGCCTCGGCGGTTGAGCCGGCACGGGCAATCCAAATGGACAGATAAGAAAGCTCCCTGTTGTGGGAACATCCTCTTCACGTCGTGTCTTCAAGGAGGCTACGCACAAAGAACTCGTCACTGGCGCACAGGGTGTGAGTGCATACCTTGGGAGGCCTGCAGAGAGAGACCAGAGAAGACGATGGCTCGCAAAGATCAGCTCACGGGAAGGGGCCCGATGGCGGGAAACTCGGTTTCCCATGCCCACAACAAGACCCGGCGTCGGTGGGGCGTAAACTTGCAGACGAAGCGGTTCTATCTGCCGGAGCAGCAGCGGTGGATCAAACTGCGCGTATCGGCCAAAACGCTGAAGACGATCAACAGGAACGGTATCGAAGCCGTTCTTCGCGAGGCACGCCGACAGGGCATGCGCGTCTAAGACCGAAGTGATCATGGCAAAAAAAGGCAAGGACATTCGTCTCAAGGTGATCCTGGAGTGTACAGAAGCACCGGGGACATCGCGGTACTCGACGATGAAGAACAGGCGCAACTCCCCGGATCGGCTTGTGCTCAAGAAGTACAACGCGCGCCTGCGCCGGCATACCCTTCACCGGGAAATCAAGTAGAACCATGGCAAGGGAACAGTCGTTCGCTGATAAGGTGCGTAAGCGAAACCAGGAGCGCGCGGTAATGGCCAAACTGGTCATGGCCGAGCGGAAATCGAACGGCCATTTTCGGTTTCGCGAGAAGATCGTGCCGCTTAAGGCAGCGGAAGCTGAATTGAAGGCGGCACGCTGAATCGGGGCGTAGCTCAGTCCGGTAGAGCACTGCGTTTGGGACGCAGGGGCCGTCGGTTCAAATCCGGCCGCCCCGACATGTTCATCGTTCTTTGAATCATGCGCCCGTAGCTCAACCGGATAGAGCAGCGGACTTCTACGACATGTGGGCCGCTGGGAAGAAACTCCCAGCGTGTAAGTGGTCAAATTCGGGGAAACCTACGAGCTTTGCGCCCAAGTGCGGCGGATGTGATACGGCAATCCCGAGCCAAGTCCTAAAGGAAAGGTGTAGAGACTAGACGG
>JAAXGO010000064.1:0-5380 GCA_012267425.1 Rhodothermales bacterium | reverse complement strand
AAGGTGTAGAGACTAGACGGCCACCACCTACGTTCTGCCGCTTGCGGGGAATACGGTGAAGGGATAGTCCAGGGAGTCGGGAAACCGACACAAACCTGAATCCGCAGGTTGCAGGTTCGAGTCCTGCCGGGCGTGCACAAGGTGACGTGGCCGAGTGGCTAGGCAGAGGCCTGCAAAGCCTTGTACGGCGGTTCGAATCCGCCCGTCACCTCAAAACGGCGTCACGTCCTGTACGGACGGCTCGAGGCTGTAGTGATGCGCCTCGCGGTACGTGGCGTTTTCGAAACGCGCGTACTTCTTGATGAAGGCAAGCTCAGCGTTGCCGATGGGTCCGTTACGCTGTTTGCTGACGATGATCTCGGCCAGTCCCTCGGTTGACAGCTGACGGTCGTCCTGCGTAATCGTGATGCCGTACCGCTCCGCGCGGTAGATGAACGCCACGACGTCTGCGTCCTGTTCGATGGAGCCGCTTTCGCGCAGGTCAGAAAGCTGTGGTCTTTTGTCGCCTCCTCTTGTTTCTACGGCCCGGTTGAGCTGACTCAGGGCGATAACGGGCAGGTCGAGTTCCTTGGCAAGCGCTTTGAGGGAGCGGGAAATCTGTGCGATTTCCTGCTCGCGGTTGGAATTGCGATTGCCCGTATTTGTGCCGTGCATCAGCTGCAGGTAATCGACGATGATGAGGCCGATGCCGGCGTCCTTCTTGAGCCGGCGGCACTTGGCACGCAGTTCCAGAATGCCCAGACTCGGTGTATCGTCGATAAAGATCGGCGCTTCATCCAGATACCCCGCAGCGCGTACTAACCGTGAAAAGGCATCCTGACTCAGTCGGCCCGTTCGTGCATCCTGAGCGTTGACCCGGGCTTCGGACGTGAGGAGGCGCTGCGCAAGTTGGTGGGCGCTCATTTCGAGCGAAAAAACGACGACTGGCGTATGCTCTCCCTTCGGCGGCAACGCCGCGTTGCGGGCGCAGGCGAGAGCAAGTGCGGTATTGTGCACGCAGATGTCGTCGGCGACGAAGTTGTGCGTTTTGGCAATAGTGAGATCGTACACGGGCTTGATCCCGTGTGCGTCGATCGAGACGATTTCGTCCCAGTAGATCTCGTCGGCCGTTCCGTTGTCCGAGCCGCGCTCGGGTCCGGTTGCAGCGATCTCTCTGGCGAATGTGCACAGCGATCGCTTTTCGGCGATCTCCAGGACGCCGGATGGATGCAGCAGTGCGAGAATACCGAAGCGTGTTAGAAGGTGCTGGACTTCTCGCGCAGCCTCGGTTTCTCGTAGACACAGGAATTGGCGCATGAGGCCCATGCCATCGGTCCGAGTGTGGCCGGAGAGGACAAACAGGCGGCGGAGAAATTCTGCAATCAAGGGCTTCTCGAGAGAAAACACCGATTGGGGCACTCTCAGTGGGCCGGGATCGTCCGGCAGGCTACCTGCTGTGACCGGTTCGTCGACAAGGCTGTCGGCGATTGCACGGACGCGCATTTTGGGCATACGGTCGCGGCCAAAAACGGGCAACCGACGCGGGACGGCGATGTGTTGTCCCGGGCGCAGCGCGGACAGGGGAGTCCAGCCCCGCCGAGTGAGGAAAGGGTGGGTGAGTGTAGTGTCAACACGACGGCCGAGGCGCGTGGTTACACGATATACGGGCTTGAGGCCATCGCAAATAAAATCCGACGGCTCCGTCGTGGTAAATCGTGCGTCGGCACCGAGAGTGAGCAGCTCAGCGCTCTTCCGTTTTACGATCTCCTCGATCGTCGTCATGGACCCGTCTGCGAGCACGATCCGCGCGTTGTAGGCGAGGCACTTGCCCATCGACGGGCGTGCGGCAATGATGATCAGATCCGACGGCTGCCAGCCGCCTGTCAGACGATCCAGCACCCCGAACCCGCTGGGGATACCCGTGACGGCCCGCTTCTGCCCGTGGATTGTCTCAAGGTGCTTCAAGGTGGACTTGAGCACTCCGCGCAGGCTGGCCGGGCCACGGCGCATGTGGCTTTCGGAAATCTGAAAGAGGTCCGATTCCGCCTGATCCAGCAGGTCGAAAGCATCAGCCCCGGGATCGTAGGCCTGCCCGATGCGCAGAGTCATTGATTCGATGAGCGAACGGAGCAGCGACTTTTCTGCAACGATTCGTGCATAGTGTTCCACATTGGCGGCAGAGGCGACCTCCAATGTCAGTTCGGACAGGTAGTAACCTCCTACCGCCTCCAGATCGCCTCGCCGCTTGAGCTCGTCCGCCAGCGTAAACAAATCCAGTGCTTGGTTCTGCTCGTCGAGACTGACGATAGCTTCATAGATTTTCCGGTGCTTCGGCACATAGAAAGCGTCGGAGGGCAGGATCGCGCCTGTGGTCGCAAACGCCCCGGGCTCGATCAGCATCGCGCCGAGAATTGCCCGCTCGACGTCGGCAGCCTGTGGAGGCACGCGCCCGGCCGGGTCGTGCACACGACGCATTATACGTGAGTTGCGGTCGGGCATTCAGTCAATTCATCGTACCTGTTTCTCAGACGTTGCACGTCTTCCCAGGTAGGCTTCTTCCAGTTTGGATGCCTCAGCAGTGCCGCTGGGTGATAGGTGACCATGCATGGGAGTCCGTGAAAGTCGTGAAAACGACCCCGCATGCCTGAAAGCGACGTCTTCAGTCCCAGCAGCCCGGTCCCCGCGGTCTTGCCGAGAGCCAGCAGCAGGCAGGGTCGGATGAGTGCCAGTTGCCGGTACAGTATGGGAAGGTGAGCACTCATTTCGTGCTGCTCGGGCCTCCGGTTGGAGGGTGGGCGGCTCTTGAGAATATTCGTGATGAAAATGTCTTCGCGGTCAATGTGGATGGCAGCCAAAATCTTTGTGAGAAGCAGCCCTGCCCGCCCGACGAAGGGCTTTCCTGTGCGGTCTTCGTCGAGACCCGGTGCCTCGCCGATCACGACGAGGTCGGCATCGGCCTTGCCGTGGCCGGCAACGGCGCGTGTACGAGTCCGATCAATGTCGATTAGCGGCGTCCGTTCGACCCAGGCCGCGATCTCACCCAGCGTGGCCATGTGGGCAAGCGGAGAGCCTGCCGGCAGCAGGGCATCCATTCGTTCTGGGAATGTCCGTGGAGGAGGTTGCGCACGCGTCGGTGCTGCCGGCATCGGCACGAGCGGGCCACTCACGGCCAATTCATGCTGCAACGCGCTGCGCAGAGAGTCCAAAAGATCAAGCACGGGTCGCTCAGGAGACCACCACCGGGTTTAAACAGTAAAGATACCGGGCCTGCCACGGTTTGGCAGTGAGCAGACAGCGGGGTGTGTCAGGACTTTTCCGCCAACTACCCACACGTTGTTAACGTCGTGAAGAAGAAAGTTTTCCCGGTGTGTATATGCGGTCCAGAATCGCGTCTGCAACCTTCCGCTTCGGCATCGGGTCCAGGGGCGTAACCGAGCCGTCTCGACCGAGGACCGTGACGCGGTTGGTCCCGAAACCGAAGCCCGCACCGTCTTCAAGCACGTTATTGAGAACGATCCAGTCCAAGTTCTTCGCGCGGAGCTTGCCACGGGCACTGTCGATGCCATCGTGGGTCTCCATTGCGAACCCGACGAGTAGTTGCCCTTGCTGTTTCTGCCTGCCTAGCTCTGCGAGGGTGTCGGGTGTGCGCCGTAACGTAATGGTGAGCTCGTCGCTGGTCTTCTTGAGTTTGGAATTGGCGGGTGCCGCCGGCGCATAGTCCGCCACCGCGGCGGCCATGAATACGCAGTCGGCCTCGCCATGGTCAAGGCAGGCCTCATACATGTCATCGGCCGTGGTGACGTCGATACGCGTGATGTCACCGGGCGTATCGAGCGGGGTGGGACCGCAGACGAGCGTGACGCGCGCCCCGCGGTCACGGAGCGCTTCGGCGAGGGCGAAGCCCATCGCCCCCGTCGAGTGATTGGTCACCACGCGGACAGGATCGATTGGCTCCCTCGTCGGACCGGCAGTAACGAGCACATTCTTGCCCTTGAGCATCTGGGGCCGCAGGAGAGAGCGGACTTTTTCGAGGATGTCTTCCGGCTCCTGAAGTCTGCCGCGTCCGACAAGCCCGCTGGCCAGGTCGCCCCACCTACTCGGCAGGATATGGTATCCGTACGCCCGCAGGCGTCTCAGATTATCCTCGACGGCGGCGTGGAGCGACATGTCGTGGTCCATAGCCGGGCAGACGAGCACCTCGCAGCGCGCAGCAAGCGCCGTGGCCGTGAGCATGTTGTCGCAGAAACCGTGGGCGAGTTTAGCGATCGTCTGAGCAGTGGCGGGCGCGATGATCATGAGATCTGCCCAGAGACCGAGTGAAACGTGTTTCGTCCAGTCGCCGTCGTCGGAAAACAGATCCGTAAGTGGCTTGCGCGCAGAGAGCGTCCCGAACGTTAGCGGCGTGACGAAACGCGCTGCGTCGTGCGTCATGATGGTTTGCACGTCCGCACCCGCCTGCATCAAGAGACGGACCAGCGTGGCGGCCTTAAACGCGGCTATACTGCCGGTGACGCCCACGATGAGTTTGCGTTGGGCAAGCGATCCGTTGGAGGCGTTCTGTGTCATGTGGACTGCCGCTCCAGGAATGCGTTGATCAGGCTGACCGTTTCGGCTACGGCACGCTCCAGATCGTCGTTCACGACGACGGCATCGAATCTGTCCGCATGCTCCATTTCGAACTGCACGCGTCGAAGTCGCTTACCGAGGGATTCAGTGCCTTCGCTGCCCCGCCCGAGGAGGCGGTTGCGCAAAACGTCCATCGAAGGAGGGCGGATAAAGACCGTCAGGGTATCGTCACGGTACAGCTTGCTGATGCGCAGAGCCCCCAGTACGTCGATGTCCAATAAAACGGGCTGGTCGCGCGTGGCCTTTTCGACTTCTGCGCGCGGTGTCCCGTAGAAGAGGTCGGGATAGACCTCCTCCGACTCAATGAGAAGATCGCCGTCCAGCATGCGGCGAAAATCGTTCTCGGAGACGAAGTGGTAGTCCACTCCGTCGCGTTCGCCATCACGCGGTGGCCGGGTGGTTGCCGACACGGAAAACGACAAACCGGCAACGAGCGACAAAACGCGCTGTGCGACCGTGGTCTTTCCGGCACCACTTGGGGCGGTTAGCGCAACGATGCGGGGTGTTGCCATCAGCCAAGTGGATTCCGTCTATACTGTTCGGTGAAAGGGAAAGCGCGCAGTGAATGTTTCCTGCGTGGGACGGAGTGGATCCCCACTTGCGCTTCGCAAGACGCGGCTTCCGCTCACAGCATGCCCGAAAACCGACCATCCGGTGGATTAATGGTGTACGGCCCGCGTTCACAAAAGCTAACTCTCGGGATTGGCACAGCACTGCGGAGAGGGAGGGATTCGAACCCTCGGTACCCGTAAAGGTACACTCGCTTTCCAGGCGA
>JAAXGO010000063.1 GCA_012267425.1 Rhodothermales bacterium | reverse complement strand
AGACTAAGCAGAGTAAGGTATATGAGATCGGAACCGCCGCGGTCCCGAGTGGAGCACGAATATAGTCACGACTGCAGATGAAATTCCATATGCCCGACCGGGTTCGCACTCGCGTGTGTCGGCTGCGGGGGCATGTTATCCATTTCGTGCAGGAATGTCAACGCCGCACCTGATGTATGATTGACCGTTGAGAACCGTTACAGTTGCTCGCGCAAGCGACGAATTCTACCGGCGTCACACGGTCAGACGGCAAAAGATGCTGTCCGCTGCGTTTACGTGTTACCGCTCTGAGGACCGTCGGATGAGCTCTTCCGCCTTTGGCCACAGCGTCATGGCCTCGATAAAGATCCTGTCTACGTCGTGCCACACGGGATAATATGCTCCTAAATCAAAGAGGCCGACGGCCATTCGGGCCTTGATCTGCGCCTCCACATACTGCCGGTCGGCCTCCACGAGGTCTTTAGAAAACCCCTCTCCCACATCAGAGATGACCACACCGTGGTTGCGCGCGAAATCAAGAAATTCCTCGAACGTTGCGTCGTCGATACGGAATTCCTCTCTGTAACTGCGTCGATCGTCGCCCCACTCGGCACGAAGGGCATCACGGTAGCGGTCGAGCCAGCTCCGTGCGAAAAGGTTTGCCAAGTTCTGTCGATACAGTTCGCGCATGAAGGGTGAGGCAGAATCCGGGCGTACGAGATAGTCCGGCAGGATGCCTCCGCCTCCGACAACCGTGCGGCCCGCCGCCGTGGAATATTTGAGTGAATCCGGGACGCGCTCAAGGATCTCTTCGACGCTCATGAGAGCTGTTTCGTCACGTAATGCGCGTTTTGCCCGTATGTAGTCCTCACGATCACCATTCTCGAACGGTGTCTGGATCAGCCTTCCCGACGGCGTATGGAAATGTGACACCGTCACGCGAATGGAGCTGCCGTCAGGCAGCGTAAACTGCTGTTGCACGAGGCCTTTGCCGAACGTCCGCTCGCCGACCACGAGAGCCCGGTCGTGGTCTTGCAGCGCGCCGGCGACGATCTCGCTGGCCGACGCTGATGCTTCGTCAACCAGGACGATGACTGCTCCCCGCTCGAAACGGCCGTCGTCACGCCCTCGAAATTGGACGTTGGTAGCCCGACTGCGCCCCTTTTGTGAGACGATGAGCACATCGCTTCCGAGGAATTCGTCCGCCATGCGCACTGCCATTTCCATGTAGCCGCCCGCGTTCCCCCTTAGATCGAGCATGAGGCGCTCCATCCCACCGCTTTCAAGGTCGTCGAGCGCTTCCAGAAACTCACGATGGGAGGTTTTTGCAAAACGACTCACCTTGATGTATCCGGTACGATCGTCTACCATGTAAGCGACGTCCACCGAGTGCAGCGGAATCCTGTCGCGCGTGATGGTGAAGACCAACGGGCTTCCCCAACCGGGCCGGTTGACGACGATATCGACCGTCGTCCCGCGCGGCCCTTTCAGGGTGCGCTGCACATCCGCGCTTACGATGCCGATAACTTCAGCGCCGTCGATCTCCACGATGCGGTCTCCCGGCATCAGCCCCACTTCATCGCTCGGCCCTCCCGGGATTACGCTTTGTACCGTCAGGGTATCCTCGTCCTCCGGACCGTCGACGAACTCATAGGAAATGCCGATGCCCTCAAATCCTCCGCTGAAGTCCTCATTCACCCTGCGCATCCGTTCGGCATCAATGTAGACTGAATGCGGGTCGAGTTCGTCCAACATGGCCTCCATGGCTCTTTCGGCAAGATCTGCCGCGTCAACCTTCTCGACGTACCGCTCGTTGATGATCAGAAAGGCTCTTTCCAGTTTCTTGAGTGCGGCTCGCGTATCGTCCTCGGAGACGATTGTATCCAGTGTCACCCCGAGGAGAACACCGCTCATCAAAACTGCAATTCCTCCCGTAATGATCGTGCGCTTCGACATTGATACCCCGCCAGCGTGCATGTTGTAATCGTGTGACAAAAACGTTCAGTGGCACCAGCGGTTTCGGACCATACACACTAGCGAAGCCGTAGATTTTCTGCCACCCGACGCTGTGGTTCTCGACGCCAGCGATATTCCCGAAAAGGTGCGTCTGTGACGACTTTCCTGAGAATAGCGGTAGCCTTCGTTGCTATCGCCGTTGTCGGCACCAGCCTCGCTTGGCTTCTATGGCATCTTGCGTACGCCGTTGAAAGTGATCCTCCAGAGGAGACACACATCGAAGGACTCGACGCCGAGGTACTGATTTTCTGGGGTCAGGAAGGTGACGTTCGAATCCGAGCCGAGAGTGAATCGGATGCCATAGCGGCATTGGGATTTGTCCATGGGCACGCCCGTGCGTGGCCGGTAACCATGTGGCGTCAGGCCGCGCTGGGTCGGCTTGCCGAGTGGTTCGGCCCGTCGGCCGTTGCCGCCGACCGTCTGGTACGCCGCCTGGGGCTTGCCGACACCGCACTCGAAACCTACGCGCGTCTGGGAACCGACGAGCTTCGACTGCTCGGCGCGTATGCCACCGGATTCAATGCCGCACTCGATAGCGGCATCCCGCAGCTGCGGAAGGAATTCGTACTGATTGGACATGAGGCGGAGCCCTGGCTTGAGTGGCACACGCTAGCAGTCGAACGCCTCATGGCCTGGCTTGCTACCAGACGGCCCGCACCTGATGCACTTGAGCACATGGGACCGCACGCATCCGATTTCTACGAGGACGATCTGGTACTCCGCGAAATGCTCCGACTCCATGGTTTCCAAAACTCCATCGCGTGGTCTTCCAGAGGGACGATTTTCCAGCGTCTGGTTCACGGCGACGGCACAGTATCACCGTATCTTGAGACCGCCGTACACATCAACGGCGGACCACACTGGCTGGGGGCTTCGCTTCCGGGCACGCTTTTCTTTCCTGCAGGACGCTCCAATGTTGGTACGTGGGCCTTTCTTCCGAGCTCTTCGGTCACCTTTCGCCACGTGCCGTGGCGCGCAGATTCTGTCACTGTTGCCTTCGACCGGGTAAAGACACCGGACTTGCGTGAGCATTTGGTAGAGTCAACTCGCATCGGCAGGCACCTAGCGTTTTTGCCCTCGGCGGCACCTGATTCCGCGTGGGTTCTCGACTGGACGGGCTTCGACGCGGTGAGCGACCTTGCTGCATGGAGCGCACTTTGGGGCGGCAACCATCATTCATTCAGCCTCCTGGACGGACACGGGCTCTACGAAGTGTCGCGTGGTCGCGTGGAGATTCTCGGCGCACCGCCGGTGCGCCGCCAGTCTGGCACCAGCACCTTCGTCGGGCTGTCGTCGTGGGCACACTACGTAGCTGAGCACCTGTCCCGCCAGGATTCGATCCTTGTCGATGCGTGGCTCGATGGCGCCTACAGTATTTGGGCGGAAACTACGGCTCCGCCACTGATACGCGTCGCCGAAGGTGCTGCGAACCCCTCCGAGGGCTATATCAACGTGCTGCCGTTTTTGAAGAACTGGGATTTCAGGTACCGTGGCTCCAGTGTGGCCGCATCCGTCTTTGAAGTCTGGGTCCGGATCATAGAAAGAGAGCGCGGCGCGCCTCATGCTGTGGACGTACAGGCAGCTCTCGAAGAGGCCGTCGACACGCTGAGTGCCCGGTTCGGAGCCGACCAAAGCGCGTGGCGATGGGAGCTCACGCACCCAGATCGTCGCCATTTCGCCGTTGCATCCGCGGAAGATGTCCCGACAGAGGCCAGGTATTCACCGATCGATTGGCCAGGACACGGCCATGCGTCCTCGCTTGCCTGGGGTGCCGCACCCGCCACGGGGTCCCTCTCGTCGCCGGCCGCCTTCGTGGCATGGTTTTCGCCCGGCTCCCAGGGAGCCATGCACGTTCGGAAACACCGCTTTGATCCGGATGTGCCTCTCGCACGGTATTTCTACGAAAACAGCCAGGCAGCAACCGTGTTGTTTCCAAGCCCTGCTGTTTCCGCTACTCGCCTCTTCGCACAACGGCGATAGAAGGCTTTTTCGCTTCACGACCTATTCGTCCTGCGCTGTGCCCGAGTTAATTGTTGGTCTTGACGCAGGAGGTACGAAGACGAGCTTGCTTGCCCGCACGCCGGACGATGCAGCGGACGTGCGCCTACGCGGGCCTGCGGCGAACCTCCTCCGAGCTGGAAGGGAAGAAACCGCGCGAGTACTGGCCTCACTTGTGCGCACGGCGCTGGCTACACGACCGAGAGCCCGTCTTAGTGCAATCTGCGCGGGCGTCGCCGGAGCGGGAAGCCCGGACGCACGCAAATCTCTTTCGGCGTCACTCCGCCACAATCTGCGAGACCTCAAACCATTTCATCTCCTCCTCATGCACGACGGCGCACTCGCTCTCGAAGCGGCGTTCGGTGGATTGAGTGGGCTTATCCTCATTGCGGGTACAGGATCGATCGTGTTTGCGCGCACCTTCGGCGGAGACACCGTGCGTGCGGGTGGTTGGGGGTACGTAATCGGAGACGAAGGCAGTGGGCATGCCATTGGGCTTCGCGGGCTTCGTGCCGTCACGGATGCCCTTGACGGTGGAGAGGCCACCGACCTCGTACGAGTCGTCCGGGAAGAGTTTGGCGCAGCTTCGCGCCGGGAACTTCTCCGTGCGGTGTATCGCTGCAAAAAACCAATAGCACATCTCACGAAGCCCATCCTCGGTGCGGCGAGCGCTGGCGACTCCGTAGCAAGGCGGGTGGTCCTCCAAGAAGTTCGGCTACTGGCCCGGACGGCGGCGGCACTTGTGTCGCGCTCACCGCCCATGCGCCCAGCGGTGTGTCTCTTTGGCGGCCTGAGCCAATCCGCAACGTACCGCGCGTACATGGAAACGGCCCTCAGTGAGGAATTGCCTTCTTTCGAATTAGTCGAATCTCGTCAGTCGCAGTTGGAGGCAGCAGTCCGTGTGGCGACGTCGCTCAAAGGCAAGTCTACCGGTTCTGTCGCTCCTTGATGAGGCTGCCAACAACTGCCGGGTCGGCAAGCGTGGACGTGTCGCCTAGCTGTGAAAAGTCGTTTGACGCAATCTTTCGCAGGATGCGTCGCATGATTTTGCCGGAGCGAGTTTTCGGAAGTGCCGGAGCAAATTGGATATAATCCGGCTTGGCGATCGGCCCGATGACGGTCCGTACGTGCTGTGTAAGCTGTGCGCGAAGTTCGGCACTCGGAATCTCCACAGCGTTTAGCGTGACATATGCGTAGATGCCCTGGCCCTTAATGGAGTGCGGGATCCCAACTACGGCAGCCTCTGCAACGGTGGCGTGGGACACGAGAGCACTTTCCACTTCTGCAGTCCCCATACGGTGGCCGGATACGTTCAGAACGTCGTCCACTCTGCCGGTAATCCACCAATAGCCGTCCTCATCGCGACGGCAGCCATCGCCAGTGAAGTACTTGCCCTCATACGCCGTGAAGTACGTCTTAACGAACCTGTCGTGGTCACGGTACACGGTTCGCGCCTGACTCGGCCATGAATCACGAATGGCCAAGACGCCCTCCCCGGGACCTTCGAGTACGTTGCCTTCCTCGTCAAGGAGCTCCGGCTCGATGCCAAAGAACGGCAAGGTCGCAGATCCAGGTTTGGTCGGCACTGCCCCGGGCAGTGCCGTGATCAGGATCCCGCCGGTTTCTGTCTGCCACCACGTGTCAATGATCGGGCATCGGCGGCGACCCACGACTTCGTGGTACCATCGCCACGCCTCGGGATTGATCGGCTCGCCAACGGTGCCCAGGAGCTTAAGTGACAAGAGGCTTGAATGCGTGACGAATTCGTCTCCCTGTCGCATGAGGGCTCTGATGGCGGTCGGCGCTGTATAAAACTGCGTCACTCGATGTTTGTCGATGACCTTCCAAAACCTACCCGCATCGGGATAGGTCGGGGTGCCCTCAAAGAACAGTTGCGTCGCGCCGTTGATAAGCGGGCCGTACACTATATATGAGTGGCCGGTAATCCAGCCAACATCTGCCGTACACCAGAAAACTTCCCCATCGTGGTAGTCGAATGCCAATTCGTGCGTCAGCGACGTATAGACTAGGTATCCGGCGGTCGTGTGCACAACGCCCTTGGGCTTGCCGGTCGAGCCGGAAGTATAGAGAATGAATAACGGATCCTCAGCCTCCATTGCTTCGGGTGCACATTCTTCAGATACAGTCGCCATTTCCTCGTGGTACCAAAGGTCACGGCCTTGTCTCCAGCCAGTTTCGGCGCCGGTACGTCGCACAACGAGCACAGTCTTGACATCAGGGCACCTCTCGAGGGCCCTATCGGTGTTTTCTTTCAGCGGCACGCGCCGTCCGCCGCGTGCGCCCTGATCCGCTGTGATAACGAACGTCGAGTCGCAGTCTAGGATGCGGTCAGCCAACGCATCGGGTGAAAATCCAGCAAACACGACCGAGTGAACGGCGCCGATGCGGCTGCACGCCAACATGGCGGCGGCCGCTTCCGGGATCATCGGCAAGTAGATCGTGACGCGATCGCCCCGCTTGACTCCGTTTTTCCTAAATACGTTGGCAAGACGGCAGACTTCGGCGTGCAGCTCGAGGTAGGTGATTCGCCGCGTTGCATCCGTCGGTTCGTCGGGTTCGCAGATGAGCGCCACCTGGTCTCCCCTCGTCTCAAGGTGGCGGTCCAGACAATTGTAGGACGCATTTAGCGTTCCGCCGTCATACCACCTTATAGATACGTTGTGGGACGCGAAGGATGTTCTTCGGACCGTCGAAAAGGGCTTGAACCACGAAATTCGTTCCGCTTGCTCTCTCCAGAAAGCATCCTTGTCTTCAATCGACCGACGGTACAGCTCGCGGTAGCGCCTCAGTGAGGGGATGTGAGCGGCCTCGCTGAAAGCCCGCGGAGGCGCATGCATTGAACCGTGCCCCGAAAAAGCATCCGTGATTTGCGGCATGACGAATGGACCAGTTTGGTGACCAGAAGAAGCACAACCACACGACCGGGCAATGTACGCCTGCACGTGGATTAGTCTCAACGCCGGGCGGCGGAATACGTCGAGTGCACAATACATTGACGCGCCGCCATCGTAGTTTTGCCACGGCCCGAGGTGCAGCCAAAACCACCTTTCCCGGATGACGTTTCCCACTCCTGAAAGCCCCCGCGCAGTTCTCAGACAAATGTTTGGGTACTCCGCATTCCGCGGACGGCAGGAAGAAATCATTAGCCACGTCATCAGGGGCAATCATGCGCTGATCATCATGCCTACCGGCGGCGGGAAGTCGCTGTGTTTTCAGATCCCTGCCATCGTCCGACGCGGCGTCGGCATCGTCGTTTCGCCGCTGATTGCGCTGATGAAGGATCAGGTTGACGGACTACGGCAATTGGGCATCCGCGCAGCCTATCTCAACTCGAGTCTTAGCCACCATGAACGGCTCGCCGTCGAGCGCAGTCTGCGAGCGGGTGTGCTAGATCTCTTGTATGTCGCACCGGAGCGGCTGATGACTCCGGCGTTTTTCGATCGTATTGGTGATTTCAGTCCGGCACTATTTGCCATTGACGAGGCGCACTGCATCGCGCAGTGGGGACATGATTTCAGGCCAGAGTATCTCGAACTCACTCGACTTCGCGACCGGTTCCCCGATGTGCCCTGCATCGCTGTGACGGCGACCGCTGACGTTGCAACGCAGCGTGAGGTCCGCAGCCGGCTTGACATTCCCGAAAGCGGCCTGTTCATAACGGGCTTTGATCGGCCCAACATCCGATACCGGGTCGAAACGCAGACCAATCAGAAGAAGCGGCTCGCGCGCTTCATCGACTCCGAATACCCACGTGAAGCCGGTATCGTGTACTGTCTGTCGCGAAAGAAGGTGGATCGGACTGCGGCGTGGCTGGCATCAAGAGGCCACATGGCCCTTCCGTACCATGCCGGGCTTACGCAACGTGAGCGACAGCAGAACCAAGAACGCTTCTTGCACGACGAGTGTGTGATAATAGTCGCCACGATCGCATTCGGGATGGGTATCGACAAGCCCAACGTACGATTCGTCGCCCATTTGTCGCTCCCAAGGAGCATCGAAGCATACTACCAGGAGACAGGGCGAGCCGGCCGCGACGGGCTGCTAGCCGACGCATGGATGTCCTACGGCCTGGGGGACATCACGACCATGCGGCACATCGTGGAGTCGTCGGAGGCCGATGAGCGGTACCGACGCATCGAGAGGCACAAACTGGACGCCTTGGTCGGCTGGTGCGAATCGACGGTGTGCCGGCGGAAGATGCTTTTGAATTATTTCGGTGAGCCGTACGAGGGCCCTTGCAACCGTTGTGACAACTGCCTGAAACCGGTCGAAGAATGGGATGGCACAGTCCCCGCGATGAAGGTGATGTCGGCAATCAAGCGAACTGGTGAGCGATTTGGTGCAGGTCACGTGATCGACGTTCTTCTGGGCAATGAAACGGACAAAATCCTGAGGTACCATCACGAATGCCTTCCCACCTTCGGAGTAGGAACGGAGCTGTCATCAGCTGCCTGGCGGGGCGTGATCAGGCAGCTCGTTGCCGCCAATCTGCTGCAAGTTGACGTTGAAGGATACGGATCCCTCATGCTCACCGACGAGTCACTAGCCGTTCTTCGTGGTTCCCGCAAGGTGAGTCTTCGCAGGGTACGAAAGACCAAGAGAAGGGCAAAGACGAAGAAGACACGTACAGTTCGGGTATACGATGCATCTACCGACCGAGACCTGTTTGAAGTACTCCGCAACCTACGGCTGGAAATTTCCCGGAAACAGGGTGTGCCGCCGTACGCCGTGTTCAATGATCGGACACTTATTGAGATGGCGACCGCGCGCCCACGGACACTTAAAGCCTTCGGTGAGCTCCACGGCGTCGGTGAAGTAAAGCTCAGGCGGTACGGAAGGCGCTTCCTGGACGCCATGCGCAAGTACGACGGATAACCTCTGGAACAGTCGATGCTACGCGGGGTTACATGATCCCACCGGCGGACGTGTAGTAGTTTCCGGCTCCGGCTCCGGGTCAGGTAGCTCAGGTGGTAGAGCAACGGACTGAAAATCCGTGTGTCGGGGGTTCAAATCCCTCCCTGACCACTGAGCAGCGCAGGATTTTCTGCAGATTCTCAACATGCCGCTGTTTGCGCACCGCGCGTTCATACCGTATCATCATGGCCCATCCGGTCCGGTAGTTCAGTTTGGT
>JAAXGO010000062.1 GCA_012267425.1 Rhodothermales bacterium | reverse complement strand
TTCCGCTTGAACTTCAGCTTAAGCCGACGGGAAGGCTAAAGCGCCGCTTACAGCCGCTCATGGAGGAGTTCTTTCACGAGTTGTGGTCGTGCCTTGCCGCGGGTAGCCTTCATTACCTGTCCGACAAAGAAGCCGAGGAGCCCTTTCTTGCCATCCCTGTAGGCCTGGACCTTGTCTGGATAGGCCTCGAGAAGGTCTTCGACGACGGGAATAAGTGCCTCCGGATCAGTGATGGCTTCACGGCGTCGCTCGGCAGCGAGCTGTTCGGGACTGCCGCCTGATTCGAGCATTTGCCCTAGAATGGCGCGCCCCGTGCGCGTCGTAATACGTCCACTGTCTACGAGTGCAACCACGGCTGCTAAATCCTTCGGTCCCACTTCAGACCCGTGAACCGGTTTTCCCTTCCGTGCCGGCAGAAGTGTGTTGACCATCCAGTTGGCGACGGCATTCGGCTTCGCGATCTGCGCAGCTTCTTCGAAAAACGCCGCCGCGCCTTCTGCTGTAGCGAGTACAGCAGCGTCCTGCCTGGAGAGTTTCCACGTAAGGACAGCACGCTCTACCCAACGCTCAGCCTCTGAGTCGAGGCGTGGCATCTTCCGCTCCCGCTGGCGAAGTGTAGGCGATTTCGGCTCTACGTCCGGTACGTCGTGCCTTCGGGTACGTGCCGTCAGTTTCGCCCACGTGTCTCGTAGGGCGACGATCCGGTTGAAAACGAGGCTTTCCGGGCGTGAAACCTCCGGATCCTGCCAGAAATACCCGAGTCGGGTAAACTGGTATCGCGAGTCGGTCTTGTCGGCAGCTACACTTGGCTCAATGCGGCAATCAGATAGAATTTCGATCGATTTTGAGTTAAGGTCGTCCTTGAAGTCAGACGTTCCATCGCCCGGTAGGACAGCACCAAACAAGCGATCGTATAACCGAACTTCGCACGGCAGCGAGTTGCTGGCATCGACCCAATGGATGGTACCGCGCGGCTTTGGGCCGGATGTCGTAGTACCGCTCTTGGTCTCTGGAAACCACGTGCAGAGAAGTTCTTCTACGTCGCCATCAGCGTTTCGTACGACATCGTCGCAGCGAATAACGTATGCATACCTCAGGCGAATCGTCGCACCGGGCGTGAGGCGGCGGTACCCCTTCGGTGGGTCGTCGCTGAAATCCTCCTTCTCAATAAAAAGCGAGCCGGAAAAGGGAACCTCGCGCGAGCCTTCGCGCCCGATGTCATGCGGCCAATACGGGGCGTTGAGCGTTTCGCGCTTGGTTGCCGGATAATTTGTCAGCGTAACCTTGAGTGGACGCAGCACACACAGTACCCGAGGTGCCTTGTCGTTGAGGTCATGCCGGACGGTGTGTTCCAGAAGAGAGGGATCGCTTATGCTGTCAACTTTCGTCGTTCCAACCGCTTCGCAAAAGCTACGAATGGCCTGCGGCGTAATGCCCCGTCGGCGGATTCCGGCCAGTGTCGGCATGCGGGGATCGTCCCAGCCGTCTACGTGTCCTTCGCCTACGAGCTGCAGCAGCTTCCGCTTGGACGTTACGGTATAGGCAAGATTGAGCCGTGCAAATTCGTACTGGTACGGCCGCGGTGAAATTTCAAGGGCGTCCAGATACCAGTCGTACAGTGGCCGGTTGACGGCAAATTCCAGCGTGCAGATGGAATGTGTCACTCCTTCGATGGCATCGCTCTGGCCGTGTGCCCAGTCGTAGAACGGATAGATACACCAGCCATCCCCTTGCCGGTAGTGCGTGGCGTGACGAATGCGGTACATGAGCGGATCACGCATCTTCATGTTCGGATGCGCCATGTCGATTTTGGCTCGCAGAACACGCGCCCCGTCTGCGAATTCGCCCCGCCTCATTCGCTCGAAGAGGTCTAGATTTTCCCGAGGGCTTCTCGTACGAAACGGGCTTTCGCGTCCGGGCTGTGTGACCGTTCCACGATAGGCACGAACGGCAGCCTCACTGAGATCGTCAACGTAGGCCTTGCCATTGCGGATGAGTACCTGCGCCCACTCGTAGAGCTTTTCGAAGTAATCGGACGCGTAGAATTCGTTGTCGTCCCATTCGAGTCCCAGCCACCGCAGGTCACGCT
This sequence comes from Rhodothermales bacterium, assembly GCA_012267425.1. Classification (GTDB taxonomy): domain Bacteria; phylum Bacteroidota; class Rhodothermia; order Rhodothermales; family Bin80; genus Plut-88865. The sequence goes on along the minus strand of JAAXGO010000062.1, from coordinate 16,966 downwards.
TAATAGCTTTGACGTATTCGATCTCTTCGGTTTCAGGGTTTGTATCGTCGAAGCGGAGGTTGCACGTGCCTCCGTACTTAGCGGCAAGCCCGAAATTCAGTGTGCTGCTTTTGGCGTGTCCGATGTGCGGATAGCCGTTCGGCTCCGGTGGAAACCGCACGATCACGCGATCGCATTTTCCGCTGCGCAGGTCGGCTTCTACGATAGCGCGTATGAAGTCGAGGCCTTCTGACGTCAGTCCTTTGTCCAAACTGGCAGTCACGGTCCTACAGGTCGGAAAATCGTTCCCATTGAGCTCGAAGTAACGGTTCCTGCGACCAAATAATCCCGCTTCGCAACCTCTTTGCACACGGTACTATGCACCATGTGCGTCGAGGAGTGCACGGGCTGCGGCACGTGGCGTGGTATCGCCGCCGGCGACCTTCGTTTGTAACCGGTCCAAATCACGTTTGACCAACGGTCGGCCAACAAACTGTGCACCGAGAAGTCGCTCGACTTCACGCACAATGTCTGCTCGGGCCCCGCGCTCATGCTCCAGCGATCGACCAGGCAGACCTTGCGCGATGAACGACTCCACGGTATTCCATAGGTCGGCAATGCCGTCGCCGCTGCGTCCTGAGCAAATCAGCACGGGAGGTTTCCAGCCGGATTCACGGGATGCAGAGAGCGAGAGTGCACGCCGGTATGTGCTGCTTGCCCGCCGGGCCGCAGCGAGTTGGTCACCGTCCGCCTTCGTGACCACGACGGCGTCTGCCAGCTCCATGATCCCACGCTTAATACCCTGTAGCTCGTCACCCGCGTGAGCGTTTATCAGAAGCAGAAAGACGTCTACCATCGAGTAGACGTCGAATTCAGATTGTCCTACGCCGGTAGTCTCGACAAGTACAATGTCAAACCCTGCAGCCTCGCAAATACGAATCGTCGATCGCGTCGACTCTGCCACACCACCAGAGGCACGCCCGGTGGGAGTAGGACGCACGTAAGCCCGTGAATCGGTCGCAAGTTGCGGCATTCGTGTCTTATCACCGAGAATGCTGCCTTTCGTCCGGATGCTGCTGGGATCGATGGCCAAGACGGCAACGCGATGACCGCGTTGGAGAAGATGTATTCCGAATGCTTCGATAAGCGTGCTCTTGCCTACACCCGGAGCGCCCGTGATCCCGATGGAGAGGCCGTCTTTTTTCGGAAGATGATCAAGAATCCGCTCTGCAAAGTCTCGATCTGCTGCCTTCGTGCTTTCGATGAGCGTGATTGCTTTTGACAGGGCAGCACGGTCTGCCCGTTCGATTGCCTTCACCAATGTCGTCACTGAAGGCCGCCGCCGAGCATGAGTGAGGGCGTCAGCGGGGTTCATTGACGGAGGTTTCTCAACGCCTGGCGACAGCCCGCTCGTAGAGTGGCCATGTGGCTGTTCATTGGACATGGCTGGTGCCCTTCCATATCAGGCAATCTGACGCCGCAGGAGGAGCTCCAGGATGTTTCGGGCCGCATCGACGATGACGGTACCGGGCCCGAATATCCCCGCAACTCCGGCCTGATAAAGTACTGAGTAATCCTGCTGCGGGATCACGCCGCCAACCACCACGACAATATCGCCACGCCCTACGGCCTGCAGCCTGGCAATGACCTGTGGCACGAGCGTCTTATGGGCACCTGCAAGACTGGAGATTCCGAGAACGTGCACGTCGTTTTCTACGGCCTGCCTGGCCACTTCGAAAGGCGTCTGAAATAAAGGCCCAACGTCAACGTCGAAGCCAAGATCAGCAAACGAAGTGGCGATGACCTTCGCACCTCTGTCGTGTCCGTCCTGACCGATCTTAGCAACCAGTATGCGGGCTCTGCGCCCTTCGGCGAGCGCGAATGTGTTGGACAGAGCTCGAGTGTCCGCGAGTTCGGTTTCTTTAGGCATTTCAGCTGCGTACACGCCGATAATCGTCTGGGAGCGCGCCTTGTGGCGGCCGAAGACGCGTTCGATTGCCGTCGATATTTCACCGAGTGTGGCACGTGCTCGGGCGGCTACTACTGCACCGGCTAGGAGATTCTCTCGCCCCGTTTCAGCTATGCGTGTCAAGGCATCCAGCGAGGCTCGGACGGCTTCGGAGTCACGCTTGGCCTTCACCAATCGCAGCCGCTCGACCTGCTTTTGACGGACTGCAGAATCATCTACCTGCAACAGGTCGATCGGTGCCTCCGATTCCATGCGATATTTGTTGACTCCGACGACGACGTCCCTGCCGCTGTCGATACGGGCCTGTCTGCGGGCAGCCGCCTCTTCGATCCGCATCTTCGGCAGTCCGCGTTCTATTGCCCGAGTCATGCCGCCCGCCGTCTCTATTTCCTGAAGATGCGACCACGTCCGCCGCATGAGTTGGCACGTCAGATACTCGACGTAATGCGAGCCGCCCAATGGATCGACAGACCGGGAGATATCCGTTTCCTCCCGGAGGTACGCCTGCGTATTGCGTGCAATGCGTGCGGTGCGAGCAGTCGGAAGGGCAAGAGCTTCATCCAAAGCATTCGTGTGTAGTGATTGGGTGTGTCCCAACACGGCTGAGAGTGCCTCGATGGTTGTTCGTGCCACGTTGTTATACGGGTCCTGCTCCGTCAGGCTGTAGCCTGACGTCTGACAGTGCATCCTTAGCCGCATCGACGCCGGGTTAGTGGGATCAAATGCCTTTAGCAATCGGGCCCAAAGCACGCGGGCGGCACGGAGTTTCGCGACCTCCATGAAGTGATGCATCCCGACCCCGAAAAAGAAAGAGATGCGTGGTGCGAAACTGTCGATGGAAAGTCCGCGCTGTATACCCGACCTAACATATTCGAGTCCGTTGGCCAGCGTATAGGCAAGTTCGAGGTCCGCCGGTGCTCCCGCTTCGTGCATGTGGTATCCGCTGACGGATACCGGATTGAATTTCGGCATCCGCTCAGCGGCAAAGGCGATTACGTCGCCGGCAATGCGCATGGATTCAGCGGGCGGATATATATAGGTGTTCCGCACCATGAATTCCTTCAGGATGTCGTTCTGAATCGTCCCTCGGAGTTGGTTTTTGCGCACGCCCTGTTCTTCGGCAGCCACGATATAGAAGGCCATCACCGGAAGCACGGCACCGTTCATGGTCATGGACACCGACATATCGCCCAGCGGAATGTCGTTGAACAGGGTTTGCACACAGTCCACGGTGTCGATCGCAACGCCTGCCTTGCCCACGTCTCCAACGACGCGTTCATGATCCGAATCGTATCCTCGGTGTGTGGGCAGATCGAAGGCCACGGAGAGGCCCTTCTGACCGGACCGCAGCGCACGGACGTAGAAAGCATTGGAATCCTCGGCCGTCGAAAAGCCCGCATACTGTCGGACGGTCCATGTCCGGCCTACATACATCGTAGAATAGGGCCCACGTAGAAACGGAGGAAAGCCTGCCGCATACTCCGGCATCTGCTCGACGTCGGAAGCAGCGAACACCGGCTTGATCACAATGCCCTCCGCCGTGTCACGAGCGGTAGCCTTGCAACGTACGGGCCGGTCGTGTGGCGGTGTGTACTGAAGTCGCGTGAAGTCAGGTCGCATCGAGATCGTCCAGAATGCGGTGCAAGACAGGAAGCATGCTCTTTCCGGGATAAAGAGCATGGTCTGCTTCGAGCGATCTGCCTCCGACGCTGACGAGAATCGCGTGTTTGGTTCCCTCGCCATCGTGCTTAGTCCACTGTTTGGGGCACGGCAGGCACACGGCGACAACGTCGGTAGTCGTATTCCCCGGAGAGCCTTCCACGAGCGTAAATCCTGCAGATCGTAGTGCCCGCCGTGCCAGATCGGTATGTGTGGAACGTTCGGGGGACGGCACAATGAGCGCCGAGGGACGTCGGCCCAGGCGATGTGCGATCGCGCGGCTCCGGAGCCTTAGCGCCTCGAAGTCTTCCGCATCACGTCCCGTTGCAGACTCCTGCGTGGGGTTGGCATTGAGGTCAGGCACCGAATTGACCCCTATCATGAGACGTCGCCCCGTTGCCAGGTTCTCGCGGCGCGCGCGGCGGGTAGTATCGAAGTCCCGCTTCAGCGAATTCTTCCGGCGAGCATGCGAAAACCCCCCGTCGGCTTCAATGGCCTGGAAGCGCGTCCATGCGGCCCGCCCGAGCTTGTCCGTCAGCACTTCTACAAAATATGATCCCGCCGCAGGGTCAGCAACGTCATCGAGGTGTGCTTCGCATCGAAGCAAAAGCTGAAGGCTCCGCGCAAGCCGCACGGCGTCCGGCCCGGTACCTGACGGCTTGACACGGAGCGAATCGCAACAGCCAATGACGGCGGCCATTGCCTGCGTAGTGGCACGGACCAGGTTTATTTCAGCATCCAGCCAAGACTGGCTGCGCACGGACGTGACGGCATCTATCACCGGCTGTACACCAATCGCTCCGTATGCTTCGAAGACCAACCGCGCCAGGTGCCGCAGTGCACGAAGTTTGGCAATCGCCATGAAATAGCTGGAAGCGACAGGTATGACAAAATGAATCCGCCGTGCGATTATGCGAGCATCGAGGCCACTTGCGGTAAGACGGGCAAGCACGTCGCTGGTGATACCGAGTGCACAGGCCATCTCGAGCGCAGGGCCAGCGCCCGCCATATGGTAGGGCTCCGTATCGATCCGAATCGTGCGGAGATTGGAGCCATCAGCCGTTTTGCACAGATCGACTAATTCGGCGTACCCGCCGCCGCCCCGGGCGGCAGGATCCAGCGATACGGATCCCTTGAGCGATTGTGGGGACCGAGCAACCTGAAGCCACGTCGTCAGCGTCCGCGCGTGTTCAGATGAGCACTCAAAGTGAAGCGGAATGACGGTAGCGTCGATACCCCTGCACATCTCGCGCAAGCCCCTCTCTGACGGAGCACACCGCATCACGAATCCAACAGACGTCGACCCGCCGCGGAGGGCTTCCTGCGCGAGTTGGTTGGCCTCACCCGGAGAAGTCACACGGACGTCTTCACGAATGTACCGCGAGCCGCCTGGTCTTGGCGCCGCATGCGGTGCGTCTTTCGCGCGATACAATGCGCGGACGCGAATGCCTTCTAGCGTGCTCCAAACGAGGCGGTCAGGGTCGGATACATCACGTAGCATCTTGCGCTGCCACGTGGCCGTTGATACGGCTGGAAAGTGCTTCGCAAGATCAAGCGGACCCAGCTCCATGCTCGCTCACCGCGCGAAGAGAATTCTGTAGCGACGAACAATATCGAATATGGCGATGCCGTACGCTACGGCAACGTTGAGGGACTGCTTCGCACCGTATTGGGGGATTTCGAGCGCGAGGTCGGATATCGTCAATAGTTCGTCGCGAACGCCTGTGAGTTCGTTGCCGATCACGAGACAGAGCGGAAAGTGCGCGGCTTCCAACGTCGATGGTTGCATGGGGGTATCGGTTATTTCGAGTACGGCAAGCGTATACCCCGACTCCTTGAGGCGACTAAGAAGTAGGACAGGATCCCGTTCGTAGGACCACGGGACGGTATCCTGAGCGCCCAGTGCCGTTTTGTGCAGCCCTCGGTTCTCCGGTGTTCCTGTGTATCCGGTGAGGTGCAGCTGGTCTACAAGCGCAGCGTCGGACGTGCGAAAAATCGAGCCGACGTTGTAAAGGGAGCGCACGTTGTCAACTACGACGACAACCGGATGGCGCTTGAGTGATTTCAGCTCGTCCGGCCCGGGGCGTGGGATTTCTTCGTGGCGCAGCTTTCTCACTCAGGCTCGGTTATTGCGAATGGTAGCGGAAGTCGCGTACGCTTTGTCCGTCTGCCAGCGCTTACCCATGGTTCAGGTTACGGTTCGGCTCCCTGGAACAATACTTTACTTGGTACACGAGATTGAATCGGGGAGGGGCTTGTCCAAGAATCGCTTGGGTGGGTTCGGCACCTATCGGCCTCGCCAGTGTTTCACTCCGCTGCTTTCCTGCTGTCCTAAGCGGCGAACGTAGTGGTGCGTTACCGGAGCACGGCTCAGTGATCATAGCCATTGACGGCCCTGCAGCGTCGGGCAAGAGCTCGACCGCGCGCGCCGTGGCACGTCGGCTCGGTTATGCTTTTCTCAGTACAGGTGCCATGTACCGCTCCGTTGCACTGGCACTGCGGCGACGAGGCCGAACTCCGACGCACGCTGCACTGAAGGAACTGCTGCCGACACTGAAATTGGATACGCCGCTCGTTGATGGGACGTTTAGAATGGTCATTGACGGCGAGGACGTGACTGATCGCCTCTCGGAGCCAGATATTGCACAGACGGCCAGCAGCGTGGCAACACTTCGCGTCGTGCGCCGCACGCTCGTGGAGCGTCAGCGGGTTCTCGGACTTCGGTACGGAAACAGTCCAGGCCTTGTACTGGAAGGTCGTGATACCGGGACAGTAGTGTTTCCGGATGCGGACCTGAAAATCTATATGTGGGCAGATGCTGAAGTGAGGGCCGCGCGCCGCCATCAGGAGTTCATTCAATGCGGCAGGGACATTCCGTACGAGGCAATTCTCCGAGAAATACTCGCGCGTGATCAGCAGGACAAGGACAGAACCGATTCACCGCTGCGTGCAGCTGATGACGCTGTCGTGCTTGACACGTCACACCGTTCGCGTCAAGAACAGATCCTCTTCATTCTGGATCAGGTGAGGGAACGCATGTCATAACCGTATGTACAACTGTGCTGCATTTTTTGCGGTAGGACGTGAGTTCTCCATTGCGCCCACCGTTTTCACCCATTTATTTCATCCAAAAACCGCAGGGTCCTGTCGGTCCGGAGAGCCGGAGTGCGGACCCGTTCTACACACTACATGGACGATACGCAAACGCTCGAAATCTCACCTCCCGAAGAAAACGCGACCCACGCCGATACGCAGCCGAAGGAGTCACTAGCATCCAAACTCGAAGAGCAGGCCGCACCTGAAGCTACCACCGAAGCAGCGGTTGCACAGCCCATAGATCCCGAAGAGTTCGTCAAGGCCACAGCCGCACACGCCGTGCCAGCGAAGGGGGGGCAGCCGGCATTTGATGTGGAAAATACGCTTGACCAAGCAGTGCCGGCAGCGAAGCGTGTCGGATATACCGGCGAAATTACTGGCAAGGTTTTTAAGCTCGAAGATCTACTGGAGCCCGGTGACGATGCTCCCGCCGACCAGGCCGAGCACGACGAACTCATAAAGCTCATCGAAGGCACGGTTACATCCGTGTCTGAGCACACAATCGTCCCTGGAGTTGTCGTGTCTGTCGGTGATAAGGACGTCGTCATCGACATCGGCTTCAAGAGTGACGGCGTGATCGCGAAGAGCGAATTCGAGGAGGTACTTGCGTCGGGTGATGACGTTGAGGTCTACCTCGAACGGATCGAGGATCGCCACGGGCAGCTTGTTTTGTCCAAGCTCAAGGCGGACAAGTTCAGGCGTTGGGAGCGCATTGAATCGGCATTTGAAAATGAGACCGTCCTCGAAGGCACCATCATTCGCCGCATCAAAGGCGGCATGATCGTGGAGCTCATCGATGGCCTGGAAGCATTCCTGCCCGGATCGCAGATCGATGTGCGCCCGGTAAGGGACTTCGACGCGTACCTCGAAAAGAGGATGGAATTCAAGATCGTCAAGATCAATCCGTCCAATGAGAACGTGGTCGTATCCCACAAAGCGCTTATCGAGAAGGAACTCGCCGTGCAGCGCGCGAGCATTTTGGCGACCATGGAACCGGGACAGATTCTCGAGGGCATCGTCAAGAACATCACGGACTTCGGTGTCTTCATCGACCTAGGAGGCGTGGATGGGCTGCTCCACATCACCGACCTTTCGTGGGGCCGCGTCTCCCATCCGTCGGAGGTCGTCGAACTTGACCAGCAACTCAAGATCGTTGTTCTTGACTACGACCGCGAGCGGCAGCGGATTTCGCTGGGACTGAAGCAGCTCCTGCCACATCCGTGGGAAAACATCGGAGAGCGTCTCAAGGAAGGCGACATCGCTGAGGGCAAAGTGGTCTCGATCACCGACTACGGCGCTTTCGTTGAGTTGGAAAAAGGCATCGAAGGTCTCGTCCACATTTCGGAAATGAGCTGGACGGACCATATTCGCCATCCGTCCCACAAGGTTTCGCTCGGGCAGATGGTTAAGGTGGTGGTGCTCAACGTCGATCACGAGGGCAAGAAGATCTCCCTCGGGATGAAACAGTTCGAGAAGAACCCGTGGCACGGACTCGTCGAGCGGTATCCTCCCGGCACGGTTCTTCGCGGCATGGTGCGCAATATTACCAACTTTGGTGTATTCGTGGAGATCGAGCCGGGTATTGACGGACTTGTTCACATTTCTGATTTGTCTTGGACGAAGAAGGTGCGTCATCCGGGTGAAATTGTGCGCAAGCGGCAGGTTCTTGACGTGGTCATTCTTGATGTGGACGAACGGCGGCAGCGCGTGTCACTCGGTCGCAAGCAGGTTGATACTAACCCATGGACTGGACTCAGTGTCGTCTACGAGGAGGGGTCGGATCATACGGCGAAAGTAATTCGCGTCGACTCGAGGGGGCTTACCGTCGAATTGGCGATGGAAGCGGAGGCTTTCGTCCCGGCGTCCGAACTCAAACACGGCCTGCGAGACATTCATGGCTTCTACCAGGAAGGCGACGAGCTCTTTTTGCGCGTCATCCGCTTCGATGGCAACCAGAAGGAAATCGTGATGAGTGAAATCGCCAAGGAACGGGCGGAAGCGCGGAAGCAGAAAGCACGGCAGCAGCGCCAAATGCGCGAAGAGCGCCAGCGCGAAGACCGATCAATCCGCGACTTCAAGAAGAGGGCCCGTGCGGCATCGGGTCCAACAACGCTCGGCGAACTCAGCGGGCTTGAGAGTCTCAGAGCCAGCTCGCGGGGGGCGAGAAGGCGAAAAGCCGAGTGATTCTGTCAGGCGCCTTGCAACTCGGCGGACTGCAATAATGAGCGCAGCCGACGCCACATCGATCCTTGGTCGTCTTGGCGTAGCCGACGGTCCCAGTGGCCTCGTCATTGGCGATCACAGAGAAGACGGCTGCGGACCGAGCATCACGTCGCATAGCCCAATTGACGGGCGTCCGATCCGTGAACTGGGTACGGCCGACGCTTCCGACGTGAACCGCGCAGCCGATGCCGCCGCCGAAGCTTTCTCTGCATGGCGGACCGTGCCGGCACCCGCCCGGGGTGAACTCGTGCGCCGGTATGCAGAAACACTCCGCGCCAACAAAGAGGCTCTGGGGGCACTTATAACCTTGGAGGTTGGCAAAATCCCCGCAGAAGCCGAAGGCGAAGTGCAGGAGATGATTGACATCTGCGATTTTGCCGTCGGCTTGAGCCGGCAGCTATACGGTGTCACGATCCACAGCGAACGTCCCGAACACCGACTTGCCGAGCAGTGGCATCCGCTGGGGCCCGTAGGAGTCATCTCAGCGTTCAACTTTCCTGTGGCGGTGTGGTCTTGGAACGCGGCGCTGGCACTCGTGTGTGGGGATCCGGTCGTCTGGAAGCCGTCGGAAAAAGCGCCTCTCTGCGCTTTGGCATGCCACAACCTCCTGCTTCGGGCGGCAGATGGCTTCAGCGAAGCACCTGACGCATTGAGTGTAGTGGTCAACGGCGGACGTGCTGTTGGAGAGGCCGTCGCGGCGTCCAATAAACTGCCACTCGTCTCGGCTACAGGATCGGTGCCCATGGGGCGTGCGGTCGGTCAGACGGTTGCGGCCAGACTGGGACGGTCGCTCCTGGAGCTCGGTGGAAACAATGCACTCATCGTCACACCCTCGGCGAATCTGGAGTTGGCGCTCAAAGCTATCACGTTTGCCGCCGTCGGAACCGCCGGGCAACGGTGCACAACGCTCCGGAGGCTGATTGTGCACGAGAGCGTGAAATCACGGCTTCTTGAGCGTCTCCGAAAGGCATTCGCGTCGATTTCGATAGGAGATCCGCGCGGCGATGGAGTCTTGGTCGGCCCGCTCATTGACGAGCAGGCTTTCCTAGCCATGCAGAGCGCGCTCATGCAAGCACGCGCCGAGGGCGGCACGGTCTACGGCGGCGCACGCGTGACCGAAAATGTGCCGGGCGGAGCCTACGTAGAGCCGGCGTTGGTAGACATTAAGAGCATCGCTGATGTGGTCCGCAAGGAGACGTTTGCTCCCATCCTCTACGTCATGGGCTACGACCACTTTGAAGATGCCCTGGCGATCCAAAACAATGTGCCGCAGGGGCTTTCCAGTGCTATCTTTACGAACGATGTACGCGAGGCAGAACGATTTTGCGGCCCCGCGGGTAGCGATTGCGGCATTGCGAACGTCAACATCGGGACGAGCGGTGCGGAAATCGGAGGGGCCTTCGGCGGAGAAAAAGAAACCGGGGGCGGCCGCGAAAGCGGCTCGGACTCCTGGAAATTCTATATGCGCCGCGCAACCAATACCGTCAACTACGGGTCAGCCATGCCGCTCGCGCAGGGAATCCGGTTTGAATAGGGGCGGCTGATGCTCCGGTAATCTATGTCGAACGTGTCAGAATCAGCCCTTGCCCAACGTGTCCGGGTCGTCCCGCCCAGCGGCATCCGACGGTTTTTCGAGATTGCCGCCACGATGGACGACGTGATCTCGCTCGGCATTGGCGAGCCGGACTTCGTGACACCGAAGGGTATAATCGACGCTGCGATCGAATCGCTCCGCGCGGGAAGGACCGGCTACACGGCGAACGCCGGCCTGGCTGCGCTGCGCGAACGCATAGCAGCACATCTGGCTGACTTGTACGCCGTACAGTATAGCGCGAAGGAAGTCCTGATCACGGTTGGAGTAAGTGAAGCATTGCAGCTCGCGATGCTCGCACTCTTGGAGCCCGGTGATGAAATCCTGATCCCCGAACCGTGCTTCGTATCCTACGGCCCGGCGGCAATCTTCGCCGGTGGCAAAGTGGTGTATGTGCCGACGACCGCGGAGCGGGATTTTGAGGTGACGGCGGAGGATATCGAGCGGTACATCACGCCGCGGACCAAAATGCTGTTTCTGTCCTACCCCAGTAATCCGACTGGAGCGGTAATGCGCCGCTCGATGATGGAAGAAATAGCGGAACTTGTCATCAAGAACGACTTGCTCGTTCTTTCTGACGAGATTTACGACCAGCTGACCTACGGGTCGGCTTATCGCGAAGGGCACGTTTGCGTTGCCTCCATCGAGGACTTACGCGAGCGGACGGTTCTACTTGGCGGGTTCTCGAAGGCATACGCGATGACTGGCTGGCGGATCGGCTGGGCTTGCGCTCCTGAGTGGGTTTACGGGGCGATCCACAAGCTGCACCAGTACGTCGTCATGAGCGCGCCCACGATGGCGCAGTATGCCGCGGTCGCGGCCCTTGACTCAGGTGCGAAAGACGTGGAGCGCATGCGCCAGGCATACGACCGTCGTCGCCGCACGATCGTCGACGGTTTACGCGCTGCGGGACTTGCTACTTTTGAGCCGGAAGGAGCGTTTTACTGCTTCCCGGACATTCGGTCAACGGGACTGTCGTCCGAAGATTTTGCCCAAGGCCTGTTGGCCGAAGAAAGTGTAGCCGTCGTGCCGGGCGATGCGTTCGGTCCCAGCGGAGCCGGATTTGTACGATGCTCCTACGCGACGAGCCTGAACAAAATCGAAGCCGCCATCGAGCGAATTACACGCTTTGCTGGCAGGCGCCAACGCACCGCCGCGTGAGAGCGTTTGACAGCACCATCGCACAGTCTGCAGGGACGGCCCTCTTGTCCGTAGCGCTGCACTTAGCTTTGGGGTGGGCGTGGACAGTCCTGGCAGGTATTGTGGGCGGGATATGGAAGGGACGGGGAGGCTGGTGGCTGGGCGGCCTTGGAGTCGGCGGGGGGTGGGGTGTTCTTGCGGCGTGGACCTTCGTCGTGGCGGCGGCCCCGACCATGCGGATGACCGAGATTGTGAGCGGAATTATCGGCGGCTTACCCGCATTTGTCACGCCGCTGATTACGGTGCTGTTCGGCGCGTTGATAGGAACTGTCGGCGGGGGGTTGGGTTCACAGATTCGCCTTTTTATACCTGTACGTTCCGGTCATGTCCACTGACGGTATCTGGAGTCTTCTGGAGCGCGTTCAGGCGCTCGGAGGCTATCTTTGATGTAGCGGGTCGACGTGAACGCCTTGCGAGCCTTGCCCAAAAAAGGCTCGAGCCCGGCTATTGGGATGACTCGCGAGCCGCACAGCGGACCGAAAAGGATATAGTCGAGCAGAGCTCGGTAGTCGACGCTTGGGACGACCTTCGGCGGCGCGCTGACGACGTAGAAACGCTCCTAGAATTGGCCGCGGAAGAAGGTGAAGACCTCGACGACGAGATTCGCCAGGATTCAGAGCAGCTCAAAACGGCACTCGAGGCACTCGAGCTTCGCAACATGCTGTCGGGCGAGGATGACCACCGCAATGCAATCCTAACGATCAATCCAGGAGCTGGAGGTACCGAGAGTCAGGACTGGGCGGAAATGCTCCTGCGCATGTATACGCGGTGGGCGGATCGGCAAGGGTTCAGGGTCGCTCTACTGGGGTACCGAGCGGGCGACGTTGCGGGAATCAAGAGTGCATCGCTTGAGGTGAGCGGACGGTGGGCATACGGCTATCTCAGGCCGGAGTCCGGCGTGCACCGGCTCGTACGGATTTCTCCGTTTGACGCAGGCGGGCGGCGGCATACGTCGTTTGCAAGTGTATTCGTCTATCCGGAAGTGGATGATACGATCGAAATTGAGGTCCGAAGCGCGGATGTCGAATTGCAGACGTTTCGCTCCGGCGGCAAAGGCGGTCAAAATGTCAACAAACTTGACACGGGAGTGCGACTGATCTGGACGGGAAGACTTTCGGATGGCGAAGCAACCAAGGTCGTCGCGGAATGCACGGAGGAGCGCAGCCAATTGCAGAACCGCGAGAGGGCGATGACGATGCTCAAAAGCCGCATCTACCGGCTCGAGCGCGACATCCTGGAGGCCGAGAAGAGCAAGCGTGAGGCCCAGAAGAAAAAGATCGAATGGGGTAGCCAGATTCGGTCCTACATTTTTCAGCCGTATACCATGGTGAATGACCACCGCACGGAGACAAAGGTGAGCAACGTCCACGCCGTGATGGACGGAGATCTGGATCAGTTCATCAAAGCATTTCTTCTCCAAAACGCCTAACGGTATTCTTCCCGTTCCGGCTATCATGGCTCAGCGCTTCGAATACGATTTTTTGGTCATCGGCAGTGGTGTAGCCGGTCTGACGTTCGCCCTTGCTGTTGCAGATCGCGGAAGCGTAGCGATCATTACGAAGAAAGAACGCGCCGAGTCAAATACGAACTATGCCCAGGGCGGTATCGCGGGAGTCCTTGGCGAAGAGGACTCCTTTCAGGATCACATTGAGGACACCTTGCGGGCCGGTGCGGGGCTGTGCAACCGGGAAATCGTAGAGATTACCGTCAGGGAGGGTCCCGGCCGCATCCGACACCTCATCGAGCTCGGTGCTGCCTTTTCAAAGAAGAATGGGGTGCTGCACCTTGGGTTGGAGGGGGGCCATTCCATCAGCCGCATCGTCCATGCGCAGGATGCAACCGGTCGGGAAATCGAGCGGGCCCTGTTGGAAGCCATCCACACGCACCCGTCCATCGACGTCTTCGAATTCCACTATGCGGTTGATCTAATTACAGAGCACCACTTGGGCCAGTTCGTCAACAGGCGCCGGCCGGATGTGCATTGTTTCGGAGCATATGTCTACGACGAGCAGGCTGACGCTGTCCACACGTTTTTGGCGCGAGTTACGATGCTGGCCTCCGGAGGATCATCGGCCGTGTATTTGCACACCACAAATCCGCGTATTGCCACCGGCGACGGTGTTGCCATGGCCTATCGGGCGAAGGCACGGATAGCTAATATGGAATTCGTGCAGTTTCATCCCACGTCGCTGTACCTGTCCGACGGGCAGGGCATAGGAGCACCTAACGACAGTGCGTCATTCTTAATTTCTGAGGCGGTTCGGGGACACGGTGCCCGCCTGTACACGCAGAGCGGTCACCGCTTCATGCCTGACTATGACCCACGGGCGGAACTGGCCCCGCGGGACATAGTGGCCCGTGCGATTGACGACCAGCTCAAGCGGAGAGGTGAAGAGTACGTGTTGTTGGATATTTCACACGCGTCGGCAACCGAAATCGAAGAGCACTTTCCTTTCATCCGGCGCACGTGCATGAAGTGTGGCTTCGACATTACGAAAGAACCCGTCCCGGTCGTACCGGCGGCGCACTACCAATGCGGGGGCGTTCAGACCGACCGGCATGCCCGCACGAGTGTCGGTGGCCTCTTCGCCAGCGGAGAAGTGGCGTGCACTGGACTTCACGGCGCAAATCGCCTTGCAAGCAACTCGCTTCTGGAAGCCTTGGTGTTCAGCAAGCGTGCCGTGGAGCCGGCTCTGGACCTTGCTGCCTGCCGAAGATGGAACCGCTCAGTACCCGATTGGGATGCCACCGGTACGGAAAGCCCTCACGAATGGGTTCTTGTTTCACACAATCGTGACGAACTCCGCCGCGTAATGTGGAATTACGTTGGCATCGTGCGATCCGGGCCTCGTCTGAAACGCGCCCTGCGGCGCACGAAGCTGCTCTATGAAGAAGTTGAAGAGTTTTACAACAGGACGAGCATTTCAAGCGGACTGTGCGAGCTGCGCAACATGATCGCGGTTGCCTATCTCATCATCCGGAGCGCGCAGATGCGGCGCGAAAGCCGGGGGCTTCACTACATGGCTGACTACCCGGAGGCCGTCGAATCCGAAAAACGGCCGAGCCTCATCTGACGGGAACCGCGCGCGAGATCTGCCCGTTGCACGCGCAGGGAATTTCACTCGGGTTTCGTACTGCCTGCGCCTTGCTGCGTATATTGCGATCTGCCAGAGAGAAAGGGGGGCTGATAAGCCGCCCTTTTTTGTTGTGCATTCTGTCCTAAACGCCCGGCTGTGCCGGGTTTTTCTAAACCCAAAATGACCTCTACGAAGACACTGGCTGGCATTCGTAGCGTGCGGACGCTCGTAGAGGAAGTCCTTGCGGGCTCGCCGGAATACGTGGTAGACTGCGCAGTCGGCAGCAACTCGGTGAACGTGTTCATCGATAGCGACCACGACCTCGGTGTCGGTCGCCTGGCGGACATCAGCCGCGAAGTCGGGTTTCTCCTCGAATGCGAGAACGTGATCCGCGGCTCGTATCGCCTTACCGTGTCGACGCCTGGAATCGATCGCCCGCTTCGCCATGAAAGGCAGTATCGAAAGAATATCGGGCGCACACTGCGCATACATTACCAGAAGGCGGACGGAAGCGGGTATATGGAAGTGACAGGGCGGCTACTGAGGGTACAAGAAGGAGGCGTTATCATCGAGGAGACAAACGATGCCGAAAGGAGGATCGAATTCCCCGCTATTCTGTGGGCCAAACTGCAGTTGCCCTGGTAATCAAGGCGGACGCGACGCGTCAGTCAGACAGTGCCATGCATAGTACAGACCTCGTTTCCTCGTTCGCGGAAATCGCGCGCGAGAAAGACATAGATCGGGACACGCTGCAGCTCATCGTCGAGGACGTGATCCGAGCGATGATACGGAAACGCTACGGCAGCGACGATTCTTTCGACATCATTCTGAATCCGGACCATGGAGACGTACAGATCATCCATGTCCGCGAGGTAGTCGGCAACTACGACCTGGAAGATCCGGTCACGCAGATCGAACTTAACGATGCGGTGAAAATCGACGAGGACTTCGAGGTCGAAGACGAAGTGGCGGAAGACGTGTCGATTTCGGAATTCGGTCGGCGTGCCGTTCTGACAGCCCGCCATACGTTCCGGCAGCGCATCCGCGACATCGAAAAGGAAAACATCTTCGTCGAGTACTCGGACCTTGTCGGCGAACTCGTAGTCGGCGAGATCTACCAGGTACGTCGGCGTGAAGTTCTTGTGGTGCACAACCGCGTTGAGCTGGTCTTGCCGCACGAAGAGCAGATTTACAAGGATCGCTACCGCAAGGGTGACATGCTTCGTGCGGTCGTCAAGGAGGTCCGCCGCGACGCTGGGAGTAACCCACAGGTGATCATCAGCCGCTCTGATCCTACGCTCATGGAGCGTCTCTTCGAGCTCGAGGTGCCCGAAATCGACGAAGGGATCGTCGAAACGAAGCGCATTCTGCGCGAGCCAGGCGACCGAGCCAAGGTGGCGGTCGTCAGTCACGACGAACGGATCGATCCCGTCGGTGCCTGTGTGGGGCTCAAAGGCAATCGTATTCACGCCGTTGTGCGGGAACTCAGCAACGAGAATATCGATGTCCTGCAGTGGTCAGACGACCCGTATACGCTGATCAAACGTGCGCTGTCGCCGGCTAGTCCACTGTCGGTATCGATTAATGAAGATCTCGACCCACCGCGAGCGAAGGTGGTTGTGCGGGCCGACGAGGTCAGTCAGGCCATTGGGCGCGGAGGAATCAACATCCGTTTAGCATCACGGCTGGCAGGCTATGAAATCGACATCTACCGGGAGATTCCGGCGGATGAAGAGGATGTTGACATCGACGAGTTTGCGGACGTATTCGATGAGGACACGCTTCGGAGGCTGCGTGATATCGGTTGCGACTCGGCCAAGGCGGTGTTGGAGCTTTCCATCGAGGAGCTCATTCGCCGCAGCGGTCTCGACACAGCCATGGCCGTGGAAGTGGTCCAGGTCATTAAGGCGGAATTTGACGAAGAAGAACTGGAAGAAGAGGAGCTGCTGGATTAGGTGGGACGCTAGTTCATCCACTGCGGGCACATGGCGACGACAGAGATCAAGAAGTTCAAGAAGGTCCGGCTCTACAAGGTAGCCAAGCAGCTCAACCTGACGATTGACACCATCGTCAATCATCTTAAGGAGCACGGGAAAGAATCCGCGTTGGTGGGTAAGGGCATCAATGCGGCCATTAAGGACCAGGACGCCTATCTGGATCTCTTGGACGCCT
>JAAXGO010000061.1 GCA_012267425.1 Rhodothermales bacterium | reverse complement strand
CCTGTTGGCTATCGTGGGTTAGCACCCCGATGGTCAGAGGTTCCAGAGCTACTATGGCATTGCGGTAGGGGGATCGCCGTGGCGTCTGCCGCCCCTCTTTACGGCACAGCTTGCAGCGGTTTCGTCACATTTCCCAGCCGCGTAATACCAGAGTGCCTCGTCCGGCGCGAAGCGCACTATGAGTCGGGACCTGTGAGCCCGATGGTCTCCAGCATTTCCCTGTGAATGTGCCGCCAGTCCCGATCGAGGTTGACCGTCCGGGCTTGGATGCGGAACCCTTCGAGGCGAATGTCGGCTCTCAGCGGCTGGCCGGTCTCCGGGTACAGCAGGATGCCTTCGTGCATGGGCCGCCCCGGGTTCGTCGCTTGACGGTTCCTCAAGTATGCGAGCAACTGGTACAGGTTGCCGGAGTGCAGCTTGCCCGTGCCGGAACCGCGACCGCGCGCCAGCGCGTCCTGGTAGTACTTCGTGTCCAGGATGATCCGGCGCTCGGGCGATTCCAGGATCACGTCGGCTCTCATGACGGGGATTCGAGCCCTGTCAGCGTCGTCCTCGGCGCTAACTTTCGCCCAATAGATGCAGCGGCTGCCACCCGGATTCACCCGGTACACACGCTGCTCTCGCCCGTAGAATCCCGTGACGAACTCCTCGAAGAGCGCCCACATGGTCGCTTCGTCCCACCGGAAGTCGCGGAACGCCGTGTGACCCGTGTCCTCGCCCACAATGGAACTTTCGTACAGCAGCCTGCACACCGAGAGGAGGAACTGATAGAGCCGCCGGTTGCCGCCGAGCTGAACTTGGCCGAAGGTATTCCTCGTCAGGCGAGTCCGAGATACGCCGTCGAGCCGTCTGTAGGCGGAGCGCACATCGCTACGGACATCGCAGTGCAGTGTGACCCGCCTCCCCAGCAGCCCATGCAGCGACGTGCGCAGGATGCGGTTCGGTGGAATGTCCACGGATAACTCCTCGAAGTCGCAGGCCACCCGGCCGCGCGCCCGGAGCGCCCGCTTCGCCGTCTCGCTGGCCGCCAGCTTGCCGCGGATTCCGGCTAAGTCCTCGCGGCATTCCACGTAGCCGCGATCGATGCCGCGGCGGAAGAGGTGGCTGACGCCGCCCGCGAGCACCTTGCCGAGAAGGTCTTGGACCGTCGAGAGGCCGCCGAGCGTAGCCAGCCGTCTAGTGTCCCGCTCCTGAACTCGTCCCCAGGCGTAGCAGAGGAGGTAGTAGACGTTGAGGATCGGGATGTTCTTCAAGGTTAAACGTCGGCAGTGAGTCTCGCCACATCCGTCTCGACGTCTTCCGCCGCATCGAACCAGTATTCCCGGAGAAGCGGGGCGATCTGGCTGTTCACGACGTGCCTGTACCAATCCTCCGAAGGCGTGTCGCCATCGGAGGGAACGAAGTAGCTGTGGCCGATTCGAAAGCCCTGGCCGAGTTCCTTATCGTTTGCAATCTTCTTGTTGAGCTTGCCCATCCGGTCGCAGATGCAGCGGGCCAAGCTCGAATCCGCGCCCTTGTCTGTGAGGTATTCCTTGAATGCTTTCTGACCATACTCAGTCCCGTATGCGGGCTCGAGCGTCTCGAAGGCGAATCGCCGGCGCAACGCGTAATCGACTAAGGCCAACGAGCGGTCGGCGGTGTTCATCATGCCAAGCAGGTAGACGTTGTCGGGGACGTGGAACCGCGTGTTGGAGTAGGGCAGCGTGACGGCGTAGTCCTCGGTGCGCTTGTCGGCCTCGATCAGCATCAAGAGTTCGCCGAAGATACGGGACAGGTTGCCGCGGTTGATCTCGTCGATGATGAAGACGTAGGGGATGTCCGGGTTGGCGCGCGCCTGTTCGCAAAAGCGCCGGAAGATCCCGGGCTTCAGGTCGAAGCCTCCCTCTTTGGTGGGTCTGAAGCCTTCTACGAAGTCCTCGTAGGCGTAGGACTGGTGAAACTGGACCATTTCGATAGAACCATCGTCCTTGCGGCCGATCAGGTACCAAGCAATTCGGCGGGCGATAAAGGTCTTCCCAGTGCCGGGCGGCCCTTGGAGGATCAGGTTCTTGCCGGACTTGATGGACTTCACAAGGCGGGCAAAGTGGTCGGAATCGATGAAGAGGTCTTGCTGGGCTTGCGTGTCCGTGTAGATCGCCTCTGTATCCGCTCTGGATCGTCTGCCTCCGTCGTCACGGGCTCCGTCGCCGTTCTTCTTGGGCATGACGGCTGATGGGTGTTGCCAAAGCTCCTTGATCTGGGGATCGTAGAACCGAAACCACCCATATTTCTTCTCTAGCCGCTGACGGATTGCAAGCAGCGCCAGGTCGATCTCGACTGGGTTGGAGGTATCGATCCCGTCGCCTTGATGTAGGCGGCTGACGATCCTTCTCTTCCCGCTGTTGGAAACGATGTCCTGGAACTCGTCGGGAAAGAGCAGGAACACCATTGCGTGCCGGAACATGCGATTCTCGGCATACTTGGTGCGGTCTAGCCATGACGCGAAATCCCACGGAGCTTCGAGTAGGACTTCGCGCTCATTCGGCTCCAGTGAATACCATTCGAGCATTGCGACCACAAAGAAGCGAAACTCGGCCCATGCATGCGTATTGTAGGCGGTGCCCGGGCTAAGAATCCCCGCCCCGAGCACGGCGTCTTTCATCAGCTCGTGGTTTTCCGGGAAGTCCTGCCCGGACCATTCCCAGACCTGAATGATCACTGCTCGCTTCTTGCTTGATTTCATGGACCCCTGAATCAAGCGGTACACCCAGTACATCTCGGCCCAGAGGCACTTGGCGTCGGGCGAGGCGGGTTGCAGTTGGCGTTCCAGCTTCTCCAGAAAAGAGCCCTGCGACTCGTCGTCGAGGTTCTCGACGTAGACCGATTGGAGTTCTTGGAAGTTGGAGCGAGTCCAGAGAGAGCGGTCAGTGAATAGGGACCGTGCATCGAGAAGGCATCGACGTTTCCAGCGCTCAGCTGCGGCGAGAATCGGTTCGGCGTCCTTGAATCGTGCCAATGATGGTCTCTTTGATTGCGTTTTTGGGTGTCCACAGTCTCCTAGAGACAATAAGGGAACGGAATCTGAAATGGAACGGTGGGCGGGCGATCAAACAAGCGGCGCGGCGCGGCCTTCAAGGGTCAACCGCCTGAACCGGGCAAGATAACCGGACGCTCCGCCCGGACGGAGCAAGGGCCGCCGTTCCCGCGCAGGACCGGGACGGCCCCCGAGCCGTTCGCAAGAAGAATTCGTGGGTCGAAGGCGAGAGGTCGGCTTCGGGGACTTTCGGAGAAGAAGCGGGTGCGGGAGTCCCGCCATTCAAGTACGTTTTTTCCGCTTTCGAGGCACGATCCAGCAGAGTCCAGTCCAACGGCAGGAAACGCAGCTCGTGCGGTCCTGTATGACTTTAGACGATGTGCTGCTGTGATTCGGGCCACCGAAAGTCCGCTGCCGAGGCATTTGTCAACGGTCTTGAATCTTGTTATAACCGTGTCACTTACGGGATTCAGCGATCTAGTTCCCGCTGTTTGGTTCCCACCGGTTGGATCATCGTGCGTCCACCTCATGGTGGCGGCTCTCCAGAGCCGCCCGAGTTGTACTTCGCCGGCCTGTTGGTAGCACTGCAGGGTGGTCTGTGCCTCCTTCCAGCCGCCGAGTTCGCACAGCACCTTGAGCGGGGGGCGTTCATGAGGTCGGACGCGAACTTCCGCCTCAGCGAGTGCCAGTCGAGGCCGTGAAAGAGTAGATGGGTGTACTCTTCAAATTAGTAGCCTTCCTCGCCGTCATGTATCTCGTCGTGCGCGCGGCAATTAACGTAGTCCGCTCGAAGGTCAAGGATCCTCAGACATCGAAGCAGGTGCTGGAACGAGACGAAATCGAAGATGCGATCGTAACCGATCTCGTCGACGATGTAGACGCTACACGCCGAACTTGAGCGATATCTGGTGTTCGCTCCGTACGGGCATGCCGTCAACACTGGCAGGCCGAAAGAGCCACCGTCCGGCGGCACTGACAGCGGCCTCCTCGAGTCCGTAGCCCAGCTCGCTGACCTTCTCCCGAAGCCCGTCGGACTCGCCAAGCAGGAAGCGATCGACAATCGTGGATCGCTCCACTTTTCCGTGCTCATTGACTATGACCACAATGACAACTTCGGCGCGGATGCCGCGTCTCCTGGCCGCGCGCGTGTACTCAGGCGCTACGACGCGTACCGGTTCTGGTGAGGTATCCGCACGCCGTTGGGCTGCCGACTGAACGTCCGCGGTGACTGGGGGCAGCTCGGCCGTGAGCCCATAGTCGTCTACCGGCAGAAAATCCGCGTCGAGGTCCAATTCTTCCTCGACAAGCTCGTCGTCAGGCACGATGATCGGGGGAAGCGGAGCCGGTGGAGGAGGGGGTCGCCGCGGCTGGCTGGTCGGCACAATTTCAGATGGGGGCACTGCATCCGAACCAGCCAAGGTGTACGTCACGGTCGCCGACAGCTCGCCGCTTGCTGGAGGCCACACCTTCACCACCCCAATCGCCAGAAGAAGGCTCAACGCCGTCGTGGCGAGAATCCGCACGGTATATCCGTCCTTCCAGCTCTCTTCGATTCGCCGGTATGGATAATGTGTCGGCACGACGACTTGACCTGCAAAGTTTCAATGTGCGCAAAAGATACGTGGCGTACCCGGGTTTTCTAGTTCGACCGTACGATCTGCCGCCCGAACGGGTGCACCGGCCATTTGAAGTCGGCATTAATCGTACGGCTCTACCTTGTGAAAACTTCCCGTCCATCGTAATTTTGCGCCCCGGGAGGTTGGTACCATCCCTTCCGGGTTTCGGGACGACTGACCTTCTCGTGGATACGAGAAGGTTTTTTTGTGTTCGTTATGCGGCATCATCAAATTTCTAGGACCGTGCTCGACCGATCGCCAGGTATGACGGCTCATCCGTGCAAACTGGCATTAGCCGACGGAACGGTCGCCGTAGGCACTGCCATCGGCGCTCGCGGCGAGGCGGGTGGAGAGCTCTGCTTCAACACGAGCATGACCGGATACCAGGAAATCATGACCGACCCGTCCTACCACGGGCAGATCATGATGATGACCTACCCGCACATCGGCAACTACGGCGCAATGGACGTCGATACTGAGGCCAGCCGTCCCATGATCGCGGGCCTCGTGGTGCGTCGCTTTTCGCACAGATTCTCCAACCGCTTAGCCGACGAATCGCTCGAGCGGTACATGCAGCGCCACGGACTCGTGGGCATCTCCGACATCGACACGCGGCGTTTCGTGCGGCACATCCGCTCACGTGGCGTCATGAATGCCATCATTTCGTCAGTCGACCTCTCAGACAACAGCCTCGTCGAAAAAGCCGAAGCGTGGCCGTCAATGGAAGGGCTCGAATTAGCCTCCCGAGTAACAGCGAACGCCCCGTATGACTTTGCCAAAGGGACTGCGCACCGAATTGCCGTTTACGACTACGGGTGCAAGACCAACATCCTGAGGACGTTTCGTGATCTGGACTGCGCAGTACGCGTCTTCCCCGGCGATACGCCGCTCAGAGACGTCCTCGCCTGGAAGCCGGACGGCCTGTTTCTTTCTAACGGCCCAGGCGATCCGCGCGCCATGCCGGATGCTGTCTCAACGGTTCGAGAAGCAATTCGCGCAAAGATTCCGACCTTCGGCATTTGCCTAGGTCATCAGCTTCTGGCACTCGCCACGGACTTCGAAGTGTTCAAGATGTTCGTTGGTCACCGCGGGGCAAATCATCCGGTAAAAAACCTCATGACCGGGTGCGTGGAAGTAACCACACAAAACCACGGATTTGCCATTAATCCCGAGTCGGTGAGAAAAGACGATGCCGCCGTGACGCACATCAACCTCAATGACCACACCGTGGAGGGACTCTCATTTAAGAACTTTGCCGGATTCGGCGTACAGTATCATCCCGAAGCATCACCCGGTCCGCACGACAGCCGCTATCTCTTCAAGCAATTTGTAAAACTGATCGACAATACGCACTGACGACACCGTCCGATGCCCAAGCGTTGTGATATTGAAAAAATCCTGTTGATCGGATCCGGCCCGATCATTATCGGACAAGCCTGTGAATTCGACTATTCGGGGACCCAGGCGTGCCGCGCGCTGCGGGCAGAAGGGTACAAAGTGGTCCTGGTTAACTCCAATCCGGCGACCATCATGACCGACCCAATGACCGCCGACACGATTTATCTGCGGGAGATGACACCGAGCTCCGTACGCCGGATCGTGGAGATCGAAAAGCCCTGCGCCGTATTGCCAACCATGGGCGGACAAACCGGGCTCAACATCGCCGATCGGCTGCACTCCGAAGGGTACTGGGAGAAACAGGGCATCGAAGTCATCGGCGTCGACATCGACGCGATCCACATCACCGAAGATCGGCAGCTGTTCCGCAACCTGATGGAACGCATCGGGGTGGACCAGGCACGCAGTTCCGTGGCAAAAAGTCTGCTTGAAGCCAAAGAAGTGACGCAGTGGCTTGGTGGGCTGCCGGTCGTGGTCCGACCATCGTTCACGCTCGGCGGAGCGGGCGGAGGCATCATCTGGAATCGTTCCGAATTTGAACGCAAGGTGATGCGCGGCCTCGAGATTTCGCCGGTGCACCAGGTTCTCATCGAAGAGTCCGTTTTCGGCTGGAAGGAATTCGAGCTGGAACTGCTGCGCGACTCCAACGACAACGTCATCATCATTTGCTCGATCGAAAACGTGGACCCCATGGGGGTGCATACCGGCGACTCGGTTACGGTCGCTCCAGCGCAGACGCTGACGGACAAACAGTACCAGCACATGCGCGACACAGCCATCAAAATGATGCGTTCAATCGGGACATTCGCCGGCGGCTGCAACGTGCAGTTTGCCGTCGATCCGGCAAGTGGCCGCATGATTGCCATCGAAATCAATCCGCGCGTGTCCCGATCATCCGCACTCGCCTCAAAGGCGACCGGATATCCGATTGCCACGGTGTCCACACGCCTAGCGGTCGGCTATACGCTGGACGAACTGCCCAACAACGTGACCGGAACCACAAGCGCGTGCTTCGAACCATCCATCGACTACGTGGTCACGAAGATACCACGCTGGAATTTTGACAAGTTCGAGGGGGTCGACGAGGAACTCACCACGCAGATGAAGGCAGTCGGCGAGGTGATGGCCATCGGACGAACATTCCCGGAAAGCCTGCAGAAAGCCTGGCAGAGTCTGGAAATCGGGTATGCCGGCCTCGGCGCCGACCGCGAGGAAACGCCCCGAAGGGAAGTGCGGCGTCGCTTGCGCAAACCGTACTGGGACCGGACGTTGCAGATACGCAACGCTTTCAAGCTCGGCGCGTCCACGGAAGAGATCCACGACATCACAAAAGTCGATCCATGGTTCCTCAACCAGATCCGGGACATGGTCGATCTTGAAGCACAACTCGCACGGCACGGCCTCACCGATCTGCCGAGCGATCTGCTTCTCAGGGCGAAACGGAACGGTTTTTCCGACGCGCAGATCGCATGGCTCCTGCTCGGCGATCTCAGCGACGACGACGTGCGGAAACGCCGCCTAGCCAGCGGGCTCCGACCGACGTTCCAGCTCGTCGACACATGCGCGGGCGAGTTTCCCGCCGAAACGCCGTACTACTACTCTGCCTACGAGACGGCGAATGAAAGCGAAGCCTCCGACAAGAAAAAAGTCATCATCTTGGGCAGCGGACCCAACCGCATCGGACAGGGCATCGAATTCGATTATTCCTGCGTGCACGGGATCCAAGCCACGAGCCACCTCGGCTACGAGGCTATCATGATTAACTGCAACCCGGAAACGGTTTCGACCGATTTCAACGTTGCCGATAAGCTCTATTTCGAGCCCGTCTACTGGGAACGCGTCCTAGATATTATCGAGCAGGAACAGCCCGAGGGAGTCATCGTGCAGCTCGGGGGTCAGACTGCGTTGAAACTTGCCCGGCGCCTGGTAGAAAGCGGCATCCACATCTTCGGAACATCGTTCGATATGATGGACCTTGCCGAAAACCGCGGCAAGTTTTCCGACGTGCTCAAAGAACTCGACATTCCGTTTCCACCGTACGGGATGGCGACGACGGTCTACGATGCAATCCGCGTGGCCGAGAACATCGGATATCCGATTCTGGTGCGCCCGAGTTACGTGCTCGGCGGGCAGGGCATGCGCATTGCGATCAACAAAGAAGAAGTCGAACACTACGTCACGAACATACTTCGGCAGTTGCCGGGTAACGAGATCCTCCTCGACCTATTCATTGAAGACGGCATCGAAATTGACGTGGACGCGGTGCGTGACGGTGACGAGGTCTGGATTTCCGGCGTGATGCAGCACATCGAGCCGGCAGGCGTCCACTCAGGCGACTCGACGGCAGTACTGCCTCCGTATTCCCTGTCCGAATCAGTGGTAGATACGATCTGCGACTACGTCACCCGAATCGCCCACCGCCTCGACGTCATCGGACTCATCAACACGCAGCTCATTGTAAAAGACGAAGCTGTATCCGTGATCGAGGCCAATCCCCGCGCCAGCCGGACTGTGCCGTTCGTGGCCAAGGCGACCGGCGTACCCGTAGCACGCATCGGAACGCAGGTGATGCTGGGCGAAAAGCTATCCTCCTTCCGTGAACGCGGTGGGCTCGAGTCATCTTTAAAGGGCTATGCGATAAAAAAGCCCGTGTTTTCGTGGGATAAATTTCCGGAGGTCCGCAAGGAACTCGGCCCGGAAATGAAATCCACGGGCGAAGCCATCGCCTTCGTGGACGCACTCAAAGACAAGCACTTCCGTATTCCGTACGAAATGCGCAACCTCTACCTGTCGCGGTAAGAAAGTGGCCGGTCACAACAAATGGTCGAAGATCAAGCGCCAGAAAGCGGCCACCGACATCAAGCGGTCGAAGGCATGGGCGCGCGTCTCCCGCGAAATCACCGTCGCAGCCCGCCACGGGGGCGGCGACCCGTCCACGAATGCCAAACTTGCCTTGGCCGTTCAAAAGGCCAAAGGGGAGAACATGCCCAAGGACAACATCCTACGGGCCATCAAGCGCGGAACAGGTACCATCGAGGGGCACAACTACGAAGAGCATACCTACGAAGGCTACGCGCCACACGGCGTAGCCGTGCTTATCGAGACGCTCACCGACAATACAAAACGCACGGTCGCCGACTTGCGCAGCATGTTCACCAAGAGCGGCGGAAATCTGGGCAATCGCGGCACGGTGGCCTACCTGTTCGAAAAACGGGGCGTCATTCAGGTCAGCGCGGACAATCAGGACGAGCTAACGCTTTTCGAGCTAGCCGCAGATGCAGGAGCCATAGATCTTGAACTCGACGGCGACACATTTATGATTACCACCTCATTCGAGTCGTTCGAGACGGTGCAAGCCGAACTGCTCCAGGCCGGCGTTTCCTTCGAAGACGCGCGCCTCGTTCGCCTTCCGTCGACGTTCGTGGAACTCGGTGCGAACGAAGCGACAACAATCTCCCGGTTCCTCGAGCGCCTGGAAATGCACCAGGACGTGCAGGCGGTATACTCGAATCTGGACGTGTCTGCCTGACGTATCGTTCACGAATACTCTCGAGGGTATGATCGTCCTCGGCATTGACCCTGGATCACTGTGCACCGGGTACGGAGTTGTACGTCGTAACACCGATCAGCCGGAATGTCTCGGCTGCGGCACCATTCGGCCCGCCGCCACTTTGGACCACCCGGGGCGGCTCAAATTCATTTACGACCGAGTCACGCAGCTCATCGCGCAACACGACCCGGACTGCTGTGCAGTCGAGATGCCGGTCTACGGGCACAACCCACAGTCAATGCTCAAACTCGGCCGTGCACAGGCCGCTGCGATGCTCGCTGCGCAAAATGCCGATGTGTCGGTCAGGCAGTACACCCCCAAAGAGATAAAAAAGGCGGTTACAGGTAACGGCAACGCCTCGAAGGAGCAGGTGTCGGCCATGGTCAACAGGCTTCTCAATATCAAAGGCTCGGACTTGCCGAGCAGTACCGACGCCTCCGACGCTCTTGCGGTCGCCGTCTGTCACGCACATCGCAGTGACAAGAATGTCGTGCCTCCCGCACGTGGCGACTGGGCGACATTCTTGAGGGCCAATCCCGAGCGGATTGGGTCGTAGCACCTAATCGCGGTAGGCGCCTCGCTCGGAGTCCCGCATCTTGACGACTTCCTCGACCTCGTCGGTCGACAAAACGTAGTCCGACAGCCTCCCGACGAGAAACGCTATCCGCCGGGCCCTCTGCGGCGACTGGGCCCACTCCGGATGGGCCTGCTCGACGATGCTCACCAGAATACGCAGGAACGGGTACCTTTTCTCTTTGTCCTCGAGCCCTGCAATGACACGGGCAAACAACTCCGCATTGCGACCGATCTGCCTGTCGACGATTCTAGATCTGTACGCCATGCCACTTCCGGTCGCCATACCAGGCTCAATGATACGGTTCAACCACAATCTAATCCAAGATTCGCACCGCCGAGTGCCGTTGAACCGTGTGGCTGCGGTCAGCGTATAGAGCACTAACGAACCCTATGGACAACCATGGCGCGGGCGGCAACTGGCAAACTATCATACCGATTGGATTTGTTACCTACCATTCGTGGCTGGCACTGGCGGGCGCGCATGAAGCGTACTCTCCGGCTTGGTGAGCTTGTCTATTACGGCCCGTATCCGTCCTACTACGGTATAGGCGAGGTCAAGTATATCGAGGGGCCGTTCGCCGCGGTAGATTTTCGGGGCACGGGAACGCTCAGCGTCCATGAAGACGTAATCGAACAGCGATACCTCTTCCCAATCCCCGAACCAGCACGACAGCTGCTGTAGCGCGTACCACTCGGAGGCGGCAACGACAAGTGACTGCAACAAAGATGCCGCCAGAACGAAGACCAGAGAACCTGCGCCTCGATTCCAACCGTCCATGCCCGACCTAACTATCGAAAGCGTAAGCAAGCACTACGGATCCGTCGCAGCGGTACAACGTGCCTCGTTCGAAGCCCGCAGCGGCCGCATCTTGGGACTGCTCGGTCCCAACGGAGCAGGCAAGACGTCCGCAATACGCATGATCGCCCATATCATCGCGCCGGATTCCGGTCAGATTCGCTTCGGCGGGCGGACGGTAGGAGCATGGAGCCAGCGTCGGATGGGCTATCTGCCGGAAGAACGCGGCCTGTACAAGAAGCTCAAAATTCACGAACAGCTCGAGTACCTCGCGCGGCTCAAAGGAATGAGCCGGTTCGACGCCCGAGAACGGTCCCGCCATTGGCTCAAGCGCTTCGACCTCGAAAAATGGGCGAGCAAGAAGACGCAGGAGCTCTCCAAGGGGATGCAGCAGAAGGTCCAGTTCATTGCGACGGTTCTGCCAGAGCCGGACCTCGTGATCCTCGACGAACCGTTCAGCGGCCTGGACCCGATCAACGCAGAACTCTTGCGTGACATCATCGGCGAACTGAAGAGCTCCGGGCGAACGATCCTTTTCGCATCCCACCGCATGGAGCAGGTCGAGCAGCTCTGCGATGACATCTGTCTGATTTCACGGGGACATATTCTCGTACACGGATCGCTCAGAGACGTTAAGCGCAGCTTCGGACGCGACAGTATCATATTGGAGTTCGACGGGAACACCCATTTTCTCGACCCCTTCCTAAAGCAGGGTGCCATCCGCATCACCAGTCGGAGCGACCGACGCGTGGAACTGCGGCTGTTGAACGGGGCGCCGGCAATGCCGATTCTTCGCGCTGCCGTCAGTACTACCCGTGAACTCTACCGCTACGAACTCGTCGAGCCCTCACTCACGGAGATATTCATCAGCGTCGTGGAGCGGCAGTCCGCATGAAATCGAGCCGCATACCACTTATCGTCGGCAGCGAGTTTCGCAGACGTGTCAAATCAAAGGGCTTCGTGATTACGACGCTCTTGGGACCGATTGCACTTCTGGCCCTTTTCGGCGTGGTCGGAGTAATCTCCGCGCGCACGATGGACTCAGAGAGCCGCTCTATTGTCCTCGTCGACGAAACGGGAGTCCTTGCCGAACGCCTTCTCGGAGGCGAGCTCACGCATACTGACGAATCGGCCGACAGCGCACGTGCGGCGGTATTGCGCGGCAAGCGGGATGCGTACCTGCATCTCCCGCGCGGCCTGCTCAACGGCGAGGCAGAGCCGGTCTACTACAGCACAGAGGGCGGCGGACTGGGCTTCGAAAACAACCTCGAACACCGGATCGAGCAGGCACTCGAAAGTCATCGCCTCCAGGAAGCGAATGTATCGCCTGAAATCCTCGATATCCTTGACACGAACGTATCACTGACGTCCATAAAGCTCTCCGAAAGCGGTGAAGAAACAGGAAGCACCCGGGCCTACGGTGCTCTGGGAGGGCTAATGGGGTTTCTCATCTATATCACGATGTTGGTCTACGGATCCGTCGTGATGTACGGCGTCATCGAAGAAAAATCGTCCCGCATCGTCGAAGTCATCGTCTCTTCCGTGCGTCCGTTCGAATTGCTGATGGGCAAGGTCCTTGGCATCGGAGCCGTGGGCCTTGTTCAGCTTTCCGTGTGGGCCCTGCTCATTTTCGGCGGAACAGTACTCGTAAGCGTCGTCATCGGGATGACGACGGATCCTACCGCACTGGAGCTCCCAGAATCAGCGTCCCTCGCCGACCTTCTCGCAGCGGCTGACATCACGCTGCCAAGTCTGTCCGCCGACGTTTTCGTCTGGTTTGTCCTCTACTTTTTGTTCGGCTACCTCTTGTACGCCGGGTTGTTCGCCTCTGTGGGTTCGATGGTCGAACAACAGCAGGACACGCAGAGCCTTATTCTCCCGGTGATGATGCCGATCATCCTGTCGATGGTGTTCATCTCGCCGGTTCTGCAAAGTCCGAATTCGTTGCTTGCCATCACGCTGTCGCTCATTCCACTGACCTCTCCGGTTTCGATGGTCATCCGCCTTGCGGTCACAGACGTACCGCTGTGGGAAGTGTTGCTTTCGTTCAGTCTCCTCGTGGGCGGCTTTCTGGTCGTTATCTGGCTAAGCGCCCGGATCTACCGCATCGGTATTCTGACGTACGGAAAGAAAGCTACCTTCAAGGACGTAATACGATGGCTCAGAGTCTCGTAGAGCCAAACAAATCGAAGGCGGCAGGCACGTTTCTTTTTTCGAGCTGAAGCAGCCAGGATTTGATTTCGAGTCCACCGCCGAAGCCCGTCAAATCGCCCCTAGCCCCGATCACGCGGTGACATGGTACAATGATGGCCACCGGGTTTGCACCGTTGGCGAGACCTACGGCGCGTGACTTCCCCACGCCGCCAAGTTGTCGGGCCAGCGCTGAGTAGCTTCGAGTTTCTCCGTAGGGAATCTTGATGAGAAGGTCCCAAACAGATTTCTGAAACGGCGTACCCCGAAGGTCCAAAGGAACACTGAACTGTCTCCGGCGACCCTCGAAGTACTCTGTAAGTTCGGCCGCTGTTTGATAAATGACCGGGTGCCGTTTCAACAGGGCACCAGCTGACGGGGGCTGCGGGAAGAAACTCAGCCGCCTCAGCCCTTCGGAGGACGCCGCGAGAGTCAAGAGTCCTACGGGACTCTCGACGGTTGCAATACACAGGCCGTCGTCGCTTGTCATCGAATGGCCTGGAATACGCCCTCGAGCGGAACCTGCGCCGCGCGCCCGCTGGTTACACCATATCTCTCAGTACATCTTCGGGCTGCCCCATGCGCCTGGCATCCATATTCTTGGTGGCACTGATGTCGCTTCCGCCCACGACGCTGCACGCGCAGTATTTCCCATTCGGGCAAAATAAGGTGCAGTACGATACCCGTGAGTGGACTTTCGTGCAGTCGGAGCATGTTGATGTATACTACTATGCTGGCGGGTATGATCTTGCACGGTTCACGGCCACGGCGGCGGAAGATGCTCTGAGGCAGATCTCAGAGCTTGCGCGTCATCGCATCTCCGCGCGCATTCCGCTGGTCATCTACCAGGGGCATAACGATTTTGCAGTCACCAACGTTGCCGACCTGCCCGTAGGGGCCGTGGCCATAGGGGGCGTGACGGAGCTTTTCAAGAACCGAATCGCCATCCCCTTCACCGGCAGCTATCGTGACTTCCGCCGTGTGATCCATCACGAGATCGTCCATGCCGTCCTGAACGACATGTTCTACGGAGGATCTTTCCGGTCCCGTATGAGACGCAACGTGTCGTTTAGACTGCCTGATTGGTTCAATGAGGGACTGGCAGAGTATTCTGCGACAACCTGGGATTCTGAATCGGACATGTGGATCCGCGAGGCGGTCCTTGCCGGGCGGCTTTCAGACATCGATCAGCTCAACGGATACTGGGCTTACCGGGGGGGGCAAGGCGTCTGGGACTACATCGCCGAGCAATACGGGCGGGAAAAAATCGGAGAGATCCTCCAGAAGGTGCGCAGCAAGCGTTCCACCAACGAGGCCGTTCGAGCAGCCGTCGGGCTCACGCTTGACGACCTGTCCAAACGCTGGCACGAAACGTTGCGCGAAATCCATTACCCGGAAGTGACGGCCCGGCAGCGTTTGGAGGAAATTGCGCGCCCGATCCTCACCCCCGACAACGCCGGAAGGTCCAATGTAAGCCCCGTATTGTCTAAGCAAGGCGACAAAATAGCCTGGCTGTCGGCCACTTCCGGTTCGTTCGATGTCTACGTGGCAGGCACCGGTGACGGTGCGGAAAAGAAGAAGCTCATAAAGGGTCGCACGAGTTCACAATTCGAGAGCCTGCGCGTCCTCACACCGTCGCTCGGCTGGAGCTCGGACGGCTTGAGGATCGCCGTGGCGGTCACCAGCGGTCCTACCGATGGCATCGCCATCGTGCACACGGAAAGCAAAGAAACCGTGCTCCATAGGGTAGAGGAGGTCGATCAGATTCTGTCAGTGGCATGGAACCCGCAGGGAGATCAACTCGCATTCGAGGGATCATTCAATGCACAAAGCGACATTTTCGTGCTGGATCTTGAATCGGGTCACGTGACGAATCTGACTGCGGACGTCTTCAGCGACCACGAACCTGCATGGAGCCCGGACGGAAAGGCTGTCGTGTTTCACAGTGACCGCGGACAGTACACCCAGATACAGACGCACGTGGCCGACGCCTTCAACATGCACGCCCACGACTACAGGCAATACGATCTGTATTTGCTTCCGATCGGAACTCGCACAGCCCGGCGACTGACCGATACCAAGCCATGGGATGAGACGAACGCGCGGTTCGGCGCCGAGGACAATCGGCTGCTTTTTCTGTCGGACCGAAACGGGACGTTTAACCTGTACGAAAAAGACCTTCTCACCGACACGGAACGTCCGCTGACTGACCTGGCAGTAGGTATCCACCAGATGGCACTCTCGGCGGAGGGTCGGAAGGCTGCACTTGTCGCACTTCGCGATGGGGGCATGTCCGTCTACCTCCTTCAGCTGCCATTCGAGCAACGGGTAGACATTGATCCTCTTCCTTCCACCGTATGGGCACAGCGGGCAGCCGAAAACACGCCCTCACCTGCCCTTTCCATCGCGAATCAGGAGCGCAGGCGGAGCAATCCGTTCCTGCGTGATGCATCCGACGCAGTGCCGCTGAAACGAGACGGCGCAAAGCCGGACGCGCCCGTCGGTGCGAGCCTAGCCGAACTCGTCAAACCTGAGTCTCACCAATCCGATAACAGTGATTCTGCATCCATCGGAGCGCTTCGGATTGACTTTCGCAATTATAGGGCTCATGCCCGCTGGGACGACACTGAGTGGAATCTCCAGCCAGAAGTAGAGCCGCCGGTCGACAACCTCGACAAAGACGGCAACTTCATACCGAAGCAATACCGGCTCCACTTCACGCCCGATCTTGTTTACGGTACGGCTGCCTTCGATGCGCTCTACGGCATTCAGGCCATTACGCAGATTACCTTCAGCGACATGTTGGGGAACCACCGGATCGTGCTGGCGACGAACCTGCTCCTTGACCTACGCAATTCGGACTACCTCCTCGGCTACCGTCATCTTCCCGGACGTATCAACTGGAACGCCTCGATCTACCATACGTCGCGGCTCCTTCTGGATACGGATCTCAGAATCAACCGGTACCGGTGGTTCGGCGCCGGCGTATCGGCCAGCTGGCCTATCAACACGTTCCGCCGCCTTGACCTCTCTATGTCAGTCGTTGAGGGCAGCCAGGCCGACGTCAGCGATCCATCACGCCCCTCACAGAAGCGAACGCTCTTGCATCCCACAATGACGTACACGACCGACGTCAGCCAGTCTGGATTCCTTCATCCGCGCTCTGGGTACCGCTTTGCCGTCAGCGTCTCGGGAAGCCCGGTAAGTTTTCGCGGCCCGCGGACGCATTTCGTGTCGATTCTCGGCGATGCGCGCATATATCGGCTGCTCGGACCAGGCGACGTAACGGTGGCGGCACGGATTTCCGCGGGCGCGTCTGTCGGACCCAATCCACAGCAGTTCTATGCATCCGGTGTTCAGAACTGGATAAATGGCGTGATTGACAACGTCAATGGATTCCCTATAGATGAAGTCAACGACTTTGTGTTTGCGACGCCGGTCATGCCGCTGAGGGGACACGAAATCAATGCGCTGAACGGACCATATTTCGGACTCGTCAACGCCGAACTGCGCGTGCCGCTGTTTACAAGACCGATACGGTACAGTCCGTTCTACGGCCTACAGGCAGGTGCCTTCCTAGATGTCGGATCTGTGTGGGGCAACCAAGAGCTGAGTGGTACCCGTCGTTTTTTCAACCGCATCGATCCCCTTGTGGAGGAGCTGCTTGCCGGAGCAGGCGCGGGCGTCCGTACGCTGCTTTTCGGATACCCTCTCCGAATGGATCTTGCTTGGCCGTACGACGGTGCTGAGATCCGCCGCCCGGTCCTGCACGTGTCCGTCGGGATGGATTTCTGACGAGGCTCGGCACGGCATCTTTCGCCCGCCTGCGGCGTTGCATCGTGCCTTCGCAAAATGAGCCGCACGTTCCATGCAAACGACCATCACGGAGACAAGGCCGCACGAATTCACCCTGAACATCAAGGCGGACAGTGAGGACTTGACCGACGACGTCGACCGTGCGCTTCGCAAGCATCGGCGTCTGACGCCGATGAAGGGATTCAGAACGGGACACATGCCGCTGAACCTGTATCGCAAGCTTCACAGCAAGACGGTGGCTATGCAGGTGTTTAAGGACCTCGTCACGGAAGTCTTTACAGACCTGGTCGAGGAGTCCGACAAGTACGACGTCGTGGCGGGACCCCACCTCACGACGATCGACTACGAGTTGGACGGGGATCTGCACGCCGAAATTCAGTTCGCCGTCGCACCAAAGGTCACGCTCGTGGATCTGAGCCAGATTTCGGCTGATATTATGGTCCACACCGTGACGGACGACGAGATTGACCAGCTCTTGGCCGAATACAGGTGGGAGTGGCGCGAATACGTGCCGGTCGAAGACGATGGCGTGGGCGAGCAGGACTTCGTTCTTGTTGACCTGCAGAAAATCGACGGTCCGACGGGACTTCCTCTCGTTGGCGAGTATGCCGACGACCCAGAGGAGCTGTTCGTGGATGCAGAGCTCGAAGATGAACCGAAGGAGCTGTTCATGGATGCAGAGCTCGAAGATGATCTAGGTCTGGACGCCGCCCTATCTCATGCGTTGCGCGGTCTCCGCTTCGGGGAATCCGCCACAGTGACAGTTGACAACTCGACCGGCGACGGAGTGGTTCACTACCGAGCCACCGTACGCGAAATCAAGCGACCCATGGAAGATGATCTCGATGAAGAGCTCATTGCAGCTCACACTGGCGGGGAGTGTACAAGTGTCGATGAATTCAGACAGCACCTTCGTCGGATAAAAGAGACCCACTGGACACGGATGTGCACGAACTTCAGAAACGAACAAATTATGCTTGCAATGATCAAGGCACATGACGTTAAAGTCCCCGAGATGGAAGTCATAAAAAGGGCGTCCGAACATATGAGACAGATGGCGGATTCGCCTACTGACGAGAACCTTGAGACCTTGATCGGACTAACGGCTATAAGTATCAAGGATCGCCTGGCGTGGAATTACATCGAAGGGGCCGTCCTGAAAGACCATGCGGAGGCTCTCGAGAAAATGTTCACTGAGTTAGAAGGGGCCGTTCTGTACGACGGGACGGAGACCGGTGCCCGGCTGGAACGAATATTTCTCCATCGCGACCGCGAAATGGAGCAAGCGGAGTATGACCGCAAGGCGCTGCAGAACGCCGTATTCGAATTTCTGGCTGGCCAGATTCAGCTCAACGAGCACGACATCCGGGACATTCACGCGGAGCTTCGGCAGAAACAAGCCGAATGGGCATCCGTCGAACCCGCTGACTGGTCCACGCATTGACAAGACTGATGGTAGACGACTTTGTAAAATTCTCCAAGAGCCTGAGTGTGCCTAGCGGCATTTATCAAGGCTCGTTCGACGCGGCGCCACTGTCCACGTTGGTTCCCATGGTCGTCGAGCAGACGTCGCGCGGTGAGAGGGCGTATGACATCTTCAG
This sequence comes from Rhodothermales bacterium, assembly GCA_012267425.1. Taxonomy (GTDB): domain Bacteria; phylum Bacteroidota; class Rhodothermia; order Rhodothermales; family Bin80; genus Plut-88865. Next base: position 12,314 of record JAAXGO010000061.1, on the reverse strand, counting down.
CCGACTGCTTAAGGAACGTATCATCATTCTGGGCACGCCCATCAACGACGCGGTCGCGAATCTGGCGGTAGCGCAACTCCTCTATTTGACTAGCGAAGATCCCGAGCGCGACATCAACGTCTACATCAATACACCGGGCGGTTTGGTCTACAGTGGACTCGCGGTCTACGACACGGTGCAGTACGTCTCGTGCCCGGTCGCCACCATCTGTGTCGGACTGGCCGCCTCTTTGGGGTCCGTACTGTTAGCCTCGGGAACTCCAGGCAAGAGGGCGTCACTGCCGAACTCCCGCATTATGCTGCATCAACCCATGGGCGGTGCACAGGGACAGGCGTCGGATATCGAAATCCAGGCGCGCGAAATCCTCTCCCTCAAGGAACGCCTGTATCAGATCATGGCAGAGCATACCGGGCGCACCGTAGAGCAAATCGGACGCGATGCGGACCGCGATTACTGGCTAAGTGCTACGGAGGCCAAGGAGTACGGCCTGATCGACAACGTACTCGAGCCACAGAAGGTCAAGCCCAAGGAAAACGGCTGACGTGGTACCGCGTACGGGATTTGAACCCGTGTTACCGGCGTGAGAGGCCGGCGTCCTGGACCCCTAGACGAACGCGGCAGGTGAAGGGGTACGAACAGATGCACGCAGGGGTTTCGCAAAGCCGATCCTCCGCTTAACATCGGACTGCTATCCCTTGAAGCCTCACAGAATGACACCGGTGCACGGGCATCGAGATGCCCAACGGCATGCTGCCGCAACGAGAAGCCGATGTTTTGTTCAATCTCGCGACGCTCGTGAGCACTGGCCTGTCAGAGGTCGTTCGCACATCTGCGTTCGCATACAGCCTTAGTTCAGGTGCACCCTCGCCTTGAAATTGGCTCGTTCTACAACGGATGGAACCCTGGCCTCGACGTCCAGCCGGTCTGGTACGTCTTCTCGCCCTACCTGGAATTGGCCGGGCGTATCTGTACAACCACATACGCCTCCCGGACCGCGATCAGGCATTCCACACACATCCCTTCCGCCTGCGAATTGGCACAGCACTCGACACAAGATTGTCCGTGAACGCCTTCTTGCAGTATAATAGTGCGGTTGACCTAATATCGACGAACGTCCGGTTCCGCTACACTATTCGAGATGCAATGATCTTTGAATCGTCCATAGCGAGACCATCAACGATGACCGTTACCGGCTGCGGCTGCCGCTGTCGGACACACGAACGATTCTTCGTAAAGTACACACGCACGCTGCTATTTTGACAGCTCGGTGAAGCAGCCAGGCTTGACAGCAGGAAATTCATGAATCCGCTGTGCGGAGTACTTTGTTGAAAGTGTTCCCACGGCATCGAGATCCCCAATCGGTCGGGACACCATGGCTTCCTCGATCTATCTTGACTACAACGCTACCACTCCGGTGGATGAGCGGGTCGTGCAGAGAATGCTGCCGTTCTTTACGCAGTACTACGGCAACCCTGCCAACACTGTCCACCCGTTCGGCTGGGCCGCCAGCGAGGCGGTCGAAGCAGCACGAGAATCCGTCGCACGATGCATACGTGCCAAGGCCTCCGAGGTCATTTTCACGAGCGGAGCCACAGAAGCCATCAACGCCGCGCTCAAGGGAGTGGCACGGGCGTATCGGCGCAAGGGCCTGCATATAGTTACAGTTGATACCGAGCACAGTGCCGTTCGCACGACGTGCCGCTCTCTCGAAAAGGACGGCTACGAGGTGACGTTCCTGCCGGTTGACCAGCAAGGAGCGGTCGATCTCGAAGAACTTGAGCGCGCACTGCGCGCCGACACGGTGCTCGTTTCAATGATGTGGGCGAACAACGAAACGGGGGTCTTGCATCCAATCCGCGACATTGCACGGACTGTACGCGCACGCGGCATCCTATTTATGACAGACGCGACGCAAGCCATCGGCAAGGTGCCCGTTACCGTCGATGGCATAGACATCATGGTGTGCTCCGGGCACAAGGTGTACGGACCAAAGGGTGTCGGTGCACTGTACCTCCGTGAGCGAAACCCGCGCGTACGCGTCGCACCGCTTCTGGAAGGAGGCGGACAGGAGCGGGGACTTCGCGGTGGAACGCTCAACGTCCCCGGCATCGTCGGCATGGGCGCGGCGTTCGACATTGCACGCGTTGAACAGCCGCGGGATGCAGAGCGACTTTCGCGGCTGCGCGACAATCTGGAAACAACCTTGGAAAGGAGACTGCCCGACATCTGTGTCAACGGGAGTGAGGTGCCGCGTCTGCCGCAGACGAGCAGTATTACATTCGGGGGTGTCAATGCTTCTACGCTCCTCGCGGCCTTGCGCAATGTCGCCTTGAGCGCCGGAAGCGCATGCGCTGCCGGATCCTCCAAGCCCAGCCATGTGCTCAGGGCGATGGGGTTGGCAAGAGAAGATGCTGCGGCCACACTGCGCATCAGCCTCGGCCGTCCTACGACACAAGACGAGGTCGGCTTTGCCACCCGAGAGATCATCCTTGCCGTGCAATCACTCCGCGAAGAGCCCACCTACGCATAGCGCCACCAACAGATGAAAATCATCAACCGTGTAGCACGTAGCGGAATCCTGACTTTCGACCTGGAGGCATTCTGGGATGGAGGGCAGATCGTGGAATTGGACATTGAGCCTTTCCTTTTTGGCGGACTCGTTTTGCGCGAGAAGGAGTACCGAGCCCACGTGGCAGGACACCGGTGGGAGTCCTACGACGACAGCCACGTGGCGGTGTTCTGTTCGACCGAGGCTATCATTCCTACTTGGGCTTGGATGCTCATCGGATCAAAACTCCGCGACCGGGCGCGATCAGTTTCTTACGGACGGCGAGCCGACCTTCTGCGTGACTGGTACACTCGGGCGCTTACCACGCACGACTGGACAAAGTACTCCGACCGTATCGTAGTCATCAAGGGCTGCGGGGCGCTTGCCGTACCACCGAGTGCGTACCTCGCGGCAACCTTAGCGCTGCAGGGTGTCGCGCGTAAGATGATGTACGGGGAGGCGTGTTCGTCGGTACCGGTATGGCGCCACCCAAAATAGGCGATGACGATCGATCTGACGGACAAGACGGTTCTCGTCACGGGTGCGAGCCGCGGCATCGGGCACGCGCTGGCACAGGGCCTTGCAGCTGCCGGCGCGACGGTGGCGGTACACTATAACAAGAACAGCACGGCCGCGGAGGAGCTGGCCTTGGCCCTCGGCAGCGGCGCCCGGCCATTTGCGGCCGATCTTCGGCATTCTTCCGAAGTGGAGTCACTGTTTGCACGTGTCGTCGAGGTCTACGGAAAGCTCGACGTCTTGGTGAACAATGCCGGTCTCGCACGGCTGGTGCCACTTACTGCGCCCATCGATATCTGGGAGCAGGCCTGGGATGAAACGATGGCCGTAAACCTCAAGGCAACGGAGCTTCTCAATCGCCTCGCCGTCAAGCATTTTGTCAACCGAGGTGAAGGGGGTCGCATCATCAATATCGCCTCCCGCGCTGCATTTCGCGGCGACACCCCGGAATACCTGGCATATGCCGCCTCCAAAGGCGGAGTGGTCGCCCTTACCCGATCTATTGCACGTGCCTACGGCAAGAGCGGCATCTGTGCATTCGTTATCGCACCGGGATTCGTGCGTACCGACATGGCACAGGAGTCCATCGATGAGTACGGGGAGGACTTCGTCTTGGACAACATCGCACTGCAGCGCCTAACCGAACCAGAGGATTTGGCCCCGATAGTGACGTTACTTGCAGGCGGCTACGCGGACCACGCGACAGGTACAACGATAGACATCAACGCCGCGAGCTACGTGCATTAGGACGGCAAAGGGTTCAGACCGCTCCGCGCACTACAGGTGGCAACGTGAGCAGTACTGGCCACGCAGCGAGTTCTCTGGGCAGGACCGTTTGCTGCCAATCCGGCCCGCCGTCAGTACCTTAATCCTTGGTGCAAACCCTTACAGGCTGCGTATGAGTGGCATCGACGATCTTCCCACGCCGTGCATCGTCATCGAAAGGCGGCGGCTTGAGGCGAACCTGGTACGGATGCAGACCCGCGCCGCAGCTCAGGGCGTTACTCTGAGGCCGCACACGAAGACGCACAAGACGGTAGCCATCGCCCGACGGCAAAAGGAACTCGGGGCACGTGGCATTACGGTGGCCAAGGTGGGTGAGGCGGAAGTGTTTGCGAAAAAGGGCTTCCGGGACATTCTTGTAGCCTACCCCGTCACGGGTAAACGCAAGCACGAGCGCATAGGTACGCTGCTACGGGAAAATGACGTTGTGTTCTGTGTCGATACGATACATGGCGCGCAGCAGGCGTCTGCCGTTTACGAGGCCTTGGGACTGTGCGCCCCGGTTTTCCTTGAAATCGATACCGGCGGCCAGCGGTGCGGACAGCCTTGGGACGACCGGAACCTCGAAAGCTTCGCACGCAGCATCGTCGCACTCAAGGGATTGCACCTCAAGGGTATCCTGACCCATGAGGGCCATTCGTATAAGGGACCACAGAACGCCGAAACGAAAGATGCCGCACTCCGGCGCGTGATGCGTCAATCTCGTGACCGGATGCTGCGCGTCGCCGTGCGACTAAAAGAAGCAAACGTTCCGGGGGCGACCCCCGGGGAATTCACAGTGAGTATGGGGTCGACTCCGTCCATGTCAGTGTTCGAAAACCGCACGCAGAGTGGATTCTCGATTACCGAGATCCGGCCGGGAAACTACGTATTCCACGACGTGACACAATTCTGTCTCGGTGCCGCATCGCTCCAAGATTGTGCACTGTCAGTACTTACAACGGTCGTGAGCCGGCACAGGGACAAGAGAGGCACCGAGCGTCTGTTTCTGGATGCAGGTAGCAAGATCCTCACCTCCGACCGCGCGCTTGGTGCCGACGGGTTCGGACTTCTCCTGTACAATCCGAAGGCGATGGTACCTGACCCGCACGCACGAATCATCGCCCTATCGGAAGAACACGCGTGGGTCCGAGTGCGAGGCGGCGCGACACAGTCGGTCGGAGACCGCGTGCGCGTGATCCCCAACCATGCCTGCGTCGTCATGAACACGCAGGACGAGTCGTTTCTTGTAGACGGCGACGAAGTAGTCGCCTGCTGGAGGGTAGATGCACGCGGGCGGGTTCGCTGAATCGTGCTATACAGTCCAACGCAATAAGTAAGGCACTGACACATGCAGGCGATCATGAAAGTGCGGCCCGGCATCGGGCAGATTGAACTGCGAGACATTCCTGAGCCGGAGGCCGGACCCGGTCAGGTTCTGCTCAAAGTGCACGCTGCGGGACTCTGCGGCACGGACATCCACATCTACCTTGATGAATTCAAGTCTTCCCCCCCGGTCGTACTCGGGCACGAAGTATCCGGAGAAGTAGTTGCGACAGGAGCCGGGGCCAACCGCGTTGACATCGGCGCCCGCGTCACGACCGAAACCTATTTTTTCACATGCGGCTCGTGTCGCTACTGCCGGGCGGGGCAGACCAATCTGTGTCTGGATCGAAGGTCGATCGGCTCGGCGGTCAACGGCGGGTTTGCCGAATACGTTGTCGTGCCCTTCGGCAACCTCCACCGCCTGCCGGAGGCGATTTCTTACCACGAAGGCGCATTGACGGAGCCGCTCGCGTGCGTTGTACATGGCGTTCTGCAGACTGAACCAACCGTACGCGCCGGCGACACGGCGGTCATTGCCGGGCCGGGAGCTATTGGCCTCCTCACGCTACAGGTTCTCAAGGCGTCTGGTGCCCAGGTGATTGTGCTCGGCACCGACGTCGACGAACGGCGGCTGCGCATAGCCGAGGAGCTGGGCGCAGATTATACCGTAAACATTGGCTCGGTTGACCCGGTACCGCTCGTGAAAGACCTTACACAGCAGGGAATAGGTGCCGATGTGGTGTACGAGTGTTCCGGAGCGGGGCCCGCCGCGGCGTCTCTCCTTGAGCTGGTGCGCCGCCGCGGACGCTACGTGCAGGTAGGGCTTTTCGGCGCACCGATTGCCTGGGATCTGGACCAGGTGTGCTATAAAGAACTCGTCGTCACCGGCAGCAATGCAAGTACACCTGCTTCGTGGCTTCGAGCCATCCGGTTACTGGAAGAGGGAACCGTCCGTACGGAGCCCTTGATTACGCACACCTTCACACTCGGAGACTGGCAGGTCGCCTTCGATACGTTCCGCGATAAGTCCGGCATCAAGGCTCTCTTCGAGCCACACATGTAACCATGCCACCCCGTATAGGGTGCTCGTTTTACTCAGATGCGGTCGCCAGGCCGAGGTGCGGAGCCTGAGACCATCCTGGTCGTCGTATCACGAACGGTACGTATTCCTGTTCTGCGAAATGGCGATTTTGAGCTTCGAGGTATCTAACCGACTCAGCGCCTAACAGTTATGCCCAAGATCTCTTCACTCTGTGTGTACTGCGGTTCACAGGCCGGTCACAACCCGGCCTACGCAGAAGATGCACGCCAACTTGGCATCGTCCTCGCGGAACTAGGCATCATGATCGTTTACGGTCATGGCGCAACCGGCCTGATGTCGGTGATAGCCGATGCAGCGCTTGAGGCCGGGGGACGTGTGACCGGCATACTACCAAAGCACCTTGCATTGATGGAGCGGCTGCCGGACAAGCCGAGCCTATTACGCGACGAACTAGAAACGGTGATCACCGACGCGATGCACGAGCGGAAGCAGGAGATGTTTAACCGCTCCGACGGCTTCATCGTCCTGCCGGGCTCCTACGGAACCTTGGACGAGTTCTTCGAAATCCTTACGTGGAAGAAAATCGGCATCCATAAAAAGCCGCTCGTGGTGTTCGACAGCGCTGGTTACTATGAACCCCTGAAGCGCCTGTTGGACCATGTAGTAGAAAACGGTTTTTCCAAGCAGGAGCACCGCGACAACGCCACGTTCGTGCGCACGGTCGACGAGTTGCTAGCGGCCTTCGGACTGAGTCGACCTTAGTTGGCCTGCCTTGTTATCGACAGCAGGTTCGCAAAGATGCGATAGGGCCCAGGCACGGCATACGGTACTTGCCGGTGGATGGCAAGTGCGAAGTATGTGTAGAAGCCTTTGCCGAGCGGAGCGGTCAGCCAGGCCCCGCGCTGCGGGTCCTGGCCCGTGTCGTGCGTTTCGATGAGCGGCACGTAGGTGCTGTCCCATTCGGTGAAAAATTTGGATCCGCGCTGTTCGACCCAGCCGTCGAAATCCTCCTGCGTAATGACGTTGGGGCCATGGAATACCGGATGTTCCGGCGCCAGAATCTCGACTGATGCATCTTCTTCCGACACTTCCTCCGCGCCGCGCGGCAAAAGCGCGGAATATGGCGCCATCTGTTCTGGAACGAATTCCTGCGTTTGGTAAAGGACGATCAGGTTTCCTCCGCCACGGGCCCAGTCCAGAAGTCGTGCGTTGTACGTGTGGAGGTCCGGCCGCACAGCATACGCCCGCGTTCCGATCACGATCGCGTCGAATACACGCAGATCACCGGAAGCGAGGTCGCGAGCCGACAGCAGCGTAACATCTCCTCCCAACTGCTCGATCCCGGACGGCACTTCGTCTCCGACCCCCATGACGTATCCGACCCTGAGCCCGGCGGCCATGCTCACGTCCAGCCCATGCACCTTGACGAGGGCTTTTCGATACAGGTAGCGTGTTTCAAGGTCGCGGTGGCGGACAACGCGGTATCCATCGTTGTACGTACGCCCCATCGCTTCGGCCACCGCACGGATTTCGTACTCCTTGCGGTCCAGCGGAGGCAGTGCCACCTGGAAGGTGTATTCCCGACGCTCGCCTGGCTGAGAGAACGCTAGAGTGTGCACTTCGGGAAGCGATGACCAACCCTCCGGTGTTTCAAGGCGCAGATGGCCGCTCAAGCCTCCTGGATTGTTGTTCAACAGCTCCACCGAAACATCCAGAGTGTCACCCGTACGTCCTGCCACGACAATACGCCGCTCCGGCTGCACGTTTACTGCGAGGGCCGGAGCGACCTTGAGCTCCCGCATGACGTACCCGTAGGGCAGATCCGCCTCACGAGTGAGGACGGGCCGTGTGGTTTTGACCGTCACGCCACTGACTTCATACAAAGCGACCGCACTGAGAATGGGCGGGCTGGCCGGGCGGTGAGCAAACGTCTCATCGCGCCAACGGTAGTGATTCTCGCGGATGGATTCGCGGTAGAAATACCGCTTTGAAAAAGCCGGTTCGTCCGGCACACGAACCCCAAAATCGACCGCATGCACGGGACCTGCATCGACCTCCACTGCATCGACCGCCCAGGAGGCGCCGTCGTCGAGCCGGATATCCACGTTTACAAGATCTCTGCCCGATGGATTATAGAGCCGAACCTGCACTTGAAACTCCTGACCGGGGACAACAGCCCCCATCGTCGGCTGTGCCGACCATGAACTGCCAGGCGTTTCTTCGCCTGCTTGTGTAGCAACCGCAGAAAGATGCAGCCCGAGTGCAGCGGTGATCGCGTGCATGAATTGCGTCCGCTTAATACGGAGTAGAAAGGCCGCGTCGGTATTGGCCGGAAGGACATCCAACAGCTCCTTTGTCTTCTTCAACCCGTCCGCAAGATGGTCCACAACGCCGGTTGGATCCTCCACGTCAAAGGCTTCCACAGCACGTTCCACATGTGCTTCGATTGCCTGAAGGAGATCAATGGCTCCGTGTGGAGGATCTTCGCCCACCAGCGTGAAGATCCCTCCGATCGACGTATCCAGGCCGTCGAAGAAGCCTTTTTCCGCCGCATGGCCTTCGGTGTCGATCCGTTCGTAGTACGCCACGACGGGACCCAGCCGCTCGCGCGCGCGTCCTCCCGTTTGTGAGCGCTGCAGGCTCAGACCGTAGCGTCCGAAATTCTCGTACGAACTGCCTAGCCACGGACTGTACGCTCCCACGTCGAGGGCCACGTGGTGGGCTTCGGCCTCGCGTACGCCGCCCCTATACAGTTTCAGTGGTGCCCAGGGGCGCAGACCTTCGTCGGTAATCTGTTCGCTGAACATCGTCGGATCGCCTGCTGCGACTACTGCCTCTGGCGTAATACCACCGACTGCTTGATGGTTGCCGTGCCCGTCACGCTGTGATCCGTGAAATCGCGACACGACGACAAGTGGCCTGTCCATGCGGATGATTCGGACCATTTCTCCCAAGACACGTTCCCGGTCCCAGCTGCGCAGTGTTTCCTCAAGCGTTTTCGAGTAGCCGTAATCGATGGCACTACTGAAGTACAGGTCGTCGAGGCCGTAGTACCTGGCCGACAGCCTCAGCTCCTCCGTCCGTATCAGTCCCAAGGCATCAAAGAGCTCCGAGCCGATGGCATTTGCGCCGGCTTCTCCACGATTTAGCGACAGTAGTGCTGTCCGTGCTCCGAGCCCCCGGCTCAAGAGTGTGAGCATCCCTGCGTGCTCGTCGTCTGGGTGTGCCATCGTATGGAGCACACTGGCCGTTGTACGGAGTTTGAGTAGGCGGTGCCAGACGCCCGTACTCCCGCGGTCCACGTCGAGTGCGGCGCTGCCACCGGTGTCCAAAGTTGTACTCAGGGGCGTATGCTGTGCCGCCGCCCCATCGGCCGCCAGCACGAATGCGAAGCAGGCGACCATGCTGCGAATGATCTTTTGCATGGTTACGGGTGTTTTGTAGCAAGAGACATGCCCGAGTTCGAATCGGACGCCTACAGCCACCTCAGGCCGAAACGTGAGGCCCGTCTGCCATCTGTGACACGCGAAGCGTGCCGATCGCCCCAATTCCGGCGAGGACTAGCAGTATTACGCCCGCCCACGCCCGTCCGGTCACGAGATACCCTATGCCGAGGAGGCTTGACCACAGAAACAGCAAGCCGAGGCCCCAGCCCATCCACTGCCTCGACGCGGGAACACCAGATTTAACGTCCGGACACTGGCGTGCTATCGGTCCCCACCAGCCGCCCGGACGCACCCGCTTGTAGAAGGAAAGGAGCTTTTCTTCAGAGTCGGGGCGAGTAGCAAGCGCCACGATGACCCATATCACGGTACACGTCAGGAGAATAACCACGGCACGTACCATGTCGTACTCGGAGCCGTAGAATGTGTCAACGGCCTGCAGAGCGCTACCCGAAAGCAGGCCTGCCCATTCTGCCAAATCGGCCCACAAGAAGCCGTTCGCAATGAAGAAAGATCCTGCGATGGCACTGATTTCGGCCCAGGCATTGACGCGCCACCAGTACCATCGAAGCAACCATACAATGGCGATTCCGGCAGTGATCTCGATGACGTAGATCCAGCCACGCTCGATGGAGTCCATCTGCCATGCGGTAAGAGCCGCCAGCATTACGAGGATGATGACCGCGACGCGCGAGGCAATCACGTAGTGCCGCTCCGACCCCCCTTTGCGCATGAAGCGCCTGTACACATCGTTTACGAGGTAGGACGCGCCCCACACGAGGTGCGTATCCATCGTGCTCATAAACGCGGCGAGGAAGGACGCTACGAGGAGTCCCTTCAGACCCGCCGGCATAAATTCGCCGATCATCATCGGATAGGCCAGCTCTGGATCGGCAGCTAGCTCTGGAGCTGCCGTCGCGACCGGCAAAATGACTAGAGACCCCAATCCCACGATGATCCACGGCCACGTCATCAAGACGATTCCGGCAAAACTGAACCACAAAGCTGAGAGAAGCGACTGCTTTTCGTCGCGCGTCGCGAAGAGACGCTGCGCAATGTAGCCGTCGCCCTGCCCGCTACGTGTCCACAGCACAAAAATGAGAAGGAAAAACGATACGGCCTCCAGCGAGGTCAGGTGCGCCGGATTGGGAATGATGTCCAGCGTGGCCGGACTGTCGGATACCGCACGGATCTGCGCCGCCATTTCCGCGGGGCCGCCGAGTTCATACAGGACGATCCCGGCAAGAACGATCGTGCCGAGAAGTCCTGTCGTAAACTGTAAGAGATCAGTCGCGACGACGCCCCACAGACCGGACGCGACGGTATATACCATTGCCAGCGCGATACATATTCCAAGCGTAAAGCCGGCGTCCCAGCCGAGGAGCACCTTGCTGAACTTGACCATCGCCAGCATGACCCAGCCCATGACGACGCAATTCTTGAGCACACCCTGATAGACGGCCGAGAATCCTCGCAGGAGGGCTGCCGGCCGCCCGTGATAGCGCAGCTCGATGAATTCGGCGTCCGTGATGATGCGCGCACGGCGCCACATGCGCGAGTAGAAGAAGACCAGCATCATGATACCGGCGGCTTCGTACCACCACAGCCAGTTGCCGAAAATACCCTGCTGACGAACAAGCGAGGCAGCCACCAGTGGCGCATCTGTGGCAAACCACGTTGCAGCGATGGACGTGCCGGCCAGCCACCAGGGCAACGTGCGCCCTGCGACGAAGAAACTCTCCATGCTTCCCCCTGCGCGGCGGGTGAACCACACGCCGAGCATCACCGTCACCGCACCGTAGACGGCAATTACGATCCAATCAAGCCGTTCGAGTAGCATGGGTACCTTCGTTTGCCATTACCGAAGATTGTACACGGCGCATTTAAGCGCAATACTGTGCAGTCGGTACAGTGCGGCAAAATCGCGACGCACCGATACACGGACGGCGGTGGAGACATGCCTCTGTCGCCGAAATCCACCACATTCCCACCATAGAAGAGCTGACCACCCGGGCGGATCGGTGCCGGCGACCGGCTCCAATCGTCCTTTGAACCACCTGGTCGTGTTGACCGCCGTACGGGGCGGGGAGGCGCACGGACCGCGCTGGGACAAGATCGTTCTCGATTCAGCGAAGTGGACGATCCCGGCAGAGAGAATGAAGACGGGCAGGGAGTTCCCCGTGCCGCTTAGCACGGGCGCGCTGCCGGGATGGTTCACACCCCCTCGTCCCGGCCAACCTCCGTCCATACCGCCTCTCGAACCTCAGCCCCAGCAATCCCCTGCACTCGACTCAATCTTGCGATTCGGGAATCGGAAGCCCGCCCCATGCGCGCAGTACCTGCCCCGACATCGTTCCCTCGATCGCCTGCACATAAACCTCGGCGCACTGCGCCGCCGTCACGAGCCCCCGTGCGCCCCTTCCCGCCGCAACCACAGGGGCGGGACTTACAACGTTGATTCGAATGCCGCGAGGCAACAGCCGAGCGGTGTTTTCCACAAACGTGTCGACGGCCGCGTTGATCGGTCCGGTGGCGATGCTGTACGGGTTTGGATAGTGGGTCAGGAATCCGCTGGTCAACGTAAAGGACCCGCCGTCCTGAATCGTCGCCTTCCCCGACGACACCAGCCGGATCTGGGACAGGAACTTTCGCTCGAAACCGTAGCGGTAGTCGGCAT
>JAAXGO010000060.1 GCA_012267425.1 Rhodothermales bacterium | reverse complement strand
TATGTACATGGGTATAATGATAATGAATATAATGAATTATGTCAAGTAAATAATGCATGAAATACATGGGTACACAAATCCACCCATAAATCTCCTTAAGTGCCTTCCTGTGAAGGAGTTACAGCGTCAAATGGCCTGAATTCCGCTTGAACTTCAGGTTAGAATTCCCGCTATAGCTCGCATCGCCCCAGCCTTTATCGTCCGCGAGTAAGATGATGACGTTTGGTGCACAGCGTGAATCTGCACCCAGAAAGCGTCAGCATGTGAGGGCCATTAGGCGTGAAATTCTGTCTCTGCGGCTTGCGAAGCTACGCAATGAATGGCACCGCAATCAGGGCCCCCACACGACGTACCCCTTTTGGCGCGCAAGCCGTGCAGAATACAGAGCTTGTTGCGGCCTAAGAAACAACCCGTACACTCCCGCGCCTGTACCAGTAAGGCTCGCGTAGGCGGCGCCACTATTCAAGAGTGTGTCCTTCGCGTGGCCCACCTCGGGATATGTGCTGAAAACCTGCTCTTCAAAGTCGTTTTTTAATTCTCGCCGCCAGCGCGGCAAGTCCAGCGACCGAACAAGACTACGTAAATCAGCCCTGCTCTGATCCCGGGGCCGGATGCGTGCAAACGCCGCCGCAGTCGAAACCTCCAGACGCGGCACCGCGACCACAACGGAGTATGGAAGCTGGAATCCGTCTAACGGTTGCAGCAGCTCTCCCCTTCCTGCGCCATATGCGCACGGCGCACCCATGAAAAACGGCACGTCGCTGCCAAGAGCCAAGGCCAGGCGGTGAAGCACCACATCCTCGACACTGAGGGCCCACATTTCCGCGAGGATCCGTAGTGTAGCCGCCGCATCGCTCGAGCCACCTCCGAGGCCGGCACCCACCGGAATGCGCTTTTCGAGGTGGAGAGCGGCTCCCTTCCTCGTGCCGCTTTCGGCGGCAAGCACCCGTGCAGCGCGGACAACAAGGTTGGATTCGCCTGTCGGCAACGACGAATCGTTGGTAGTAAGCGTGATACTGTCTGCAGGACGTACACTCAGTGTATCTGCCCAGGGAATCTGGCAGAACACGGTTTCAAGGTCGTGAAAGCCATCCTTACGCCTGCGAAGGACATGCAGGCCAAGGTTGATCTTCGCCGGAGCATTGCGTGTAATTGGCATGTGGTGTGGGAACCATTTTCTTCCGAATCGGATTGCAGGGGGCTGCCGCCTGTGCGCCGATCTCCTAGACACCGCTTCGTTACGATTACGTCCGTTCCAAACGCTCCAGACATGGTTTCATTCCGCGCGACGACGCGAACGGCTGTTCTGATTGTCATATTGTGCTCGATTGCCTTGGATAGTAGGGCCCAGACGCAGGGCCTTCATCCAGGGATCCTACAGCCACTGACAGCAAATCCTCTCTTGGAGCTGCAGTCAAGGATCGGCTCCGACGCCGTTCGAAACACCCTCCTTGCCATGGAGGGCGCGATTGACGCCGAAGATTACATCCTCGGACCGGGTGACCTTTTGAAGATAAACATCGGGGGAATCCTGCCGATCTCCCGGTCCGTTTCCGTCTCTATCACCGGCAATCTCGCCCTCCCCGATGCGGGTATCATTTCCGCCGCGGAGCGTACTTTGGCCGAGGTCGTCAAAGAAGCACAGGCTGCACTACGCGAACAGCACCGTAACGTGCCGGTCGACATATACCTACAGCAGCCGCGCCTTTTTTATGTGCACGTAACGGGAAGCGTACCTGAACCGGGACGCTACCTCATGATCCCCTTATCGCGGGTGGACAACGCCGTGTTCCAAGCGTATTTCTCTGCGTTTCTGAACAGGGCGGTGCCCGTCGTCGACGATCCGTCGAACCCAACGTCCGAAGAGCCCATCGTCGTTTCCTCGCCGCTTACACCTCCGGCGCGGGAACGCCCGAAACTCAATGAGAACTACCGGCCGGCCCTCCGCAACGTCTCGGTCACGCACCGCGACGGCTCGCAGCAATCGGTGGACCTCATCCGGTACTACACTTTTGGTGATACGAAGGACAACCCGTATCTGCGCGACGGCGACGTGATTGCCGTTCATTCATTCCACGCGAGTCGAGACGGAGTGCGCGTCTCCGGTCAAGTACAATACCCGGGAATTTACGATCTGCGGCCCGGCGATACGGTACGTGATGTCCTGTCCCTGGCATCCGGTCCAGGTGGTCTGGAAGCCCTCGACACCGTTCGCCTGGCACGGAGTCCCCGTTCGTCGCAGACGGAGACAATGATCCTCTCACTTGACGGACCTGACTCAACTGTTGCGCTGCAGGCTAGCGACCACATCATCGTACCGGTGTCGAACCCTGCAACGGCCGCCATTCAGGGACGCATCCAGTATCCCGGAACGTATCAGATCCTAGACGGAAAGACCACGCTACGTGAACTTGTCGACATGGCTGGAGGCCCCAAGGCCGACGCAAACTTGCGCAGCGCGTTCATCGAACGGCGCAAGTCGCTTGATTTTCTGGAATCCGAGCGAATAAGCAATCTCGACTTCTTCAGCCGTCACTTTGCACAGTCATTCACCAGCCAGCCAGCAATCCGCGTGAATGTGGACATAGAGGCAGCGCTCAAGTCCGACAGCGCCGACGTAATCCTCTACGACGGTGATCGGGTGGTTTTCCCGCGTGACGAAAACACAGTGCATGTCTACGGGCAAGTACCGCAGCCAGGACTCGTCAGATTCGTCGAGGGGCAGTCCATATCCGAGTATATCGAAGCCGCAGGCGGCTCGGGACCCGGAAGCCGAGCAGTTTACGTGTTCGACGGAGCAACGGGTGAAGTACGCAAAGGCGAAGGCGGGTCTGCCAAAAGCGGCGACACCATTTTCGTTGACCGCATGAGCATGGCTGAAACACCCGAAATCGCGCAGCTGCTGTTTACCGAAAAACGGAGCAAGCGCACGGCACGGATCCAGACGACGCAGGTCATCGTGGCCGGCGTGACGGCGATCACGAGTGTCATCACTACCGTCGTCGCCGTCCGAAGCCTCAATCAGTGACCATGGACATACCTCCCTCCGACAGGCAGGAGGCTCTCTGGACAATTGCGTCTACGCTCTGGAAGCGTCGGTGGCTTGTTATCGGCGTAACGGGTCTGAGCGCCGTAGCGTCAGTCGTTATAAGCCTGCTGCTTCCCAACTGGTACTTAGCGCAGACGCGTCTTCTGCTTCCGACTTCGCAGCACGGCGGACTCCTGGCCGGAGCGATTCCGTCCGGATTGGCCGTGTCGGCACGATCGCTATTGAGCAACGAGCCCGGTGACTATGAGAGGTACATGGCAATACTGGACAGCCGAACGGTAAACGAACGCGTCGTAAATGCCTTCGATCTCGCGACGGTATACGGCGTCGCCGACAGCGAAACGTCCGTGCAGGATGCGCTCGACGTGCTGCAGGGCAACGTCAATTTTCTGGTCGACGACGAATACCACCATTTCGTCGTGCAGGTCTACGACCAAGATCCTGCGCGGGCCGCCGACATGGCGAACTTCTTCGTGGAAGAACTCAACCGCATGAACTCGTCGCTGACGTCGCTCAACGAGACGACCTTTCGCGAGAAGGTTGAACAACGCTATAAGGAAACGGAAGCCGAACTGGATTCCGTCCGCGCGGCCCTGCAAGACCTTCAGGCTGAGTCGGGTGTTCTGGATCTCGACATCCAGGGCGAAGCATTCATGTCGGGCATCAGTGAGTGGCGTTCGACTGCGCTCCTCGCCGAAGTCGAACACGCCCGCCTGCACTACCTCTACGGCCCCAATAATGCAGCAGTACGGTCGGCAAGGCTTGCGATGGAAACGTCGAATGCCCTCTACGAGGCAGCAATGGAAGGAAACGAAGCGCTCCTGCCTGTCGCGCGCGACAGCCTCCCGGAGCTCGCGCGGCAGTTCCAGACACTACAGACCGACGCACTCATCCTCTCGACGCTACTTCAGTACATGCGTCCGGTCGTAGAGGAAGCCATCTTCGACGAACAGCTCAAGACCGAATCCGTGCAGGTTGTGGACCGGGCCGTACCGCCGGTGCGGAAAGCCCGCCCGTGGCGCACCGCCATCGTCGTTTCGTCGACGATGTCAGGATTCATACTTGTTGTAGTGTTTGTGCTGCTGTCCGCGTGGTGGAGGGAACATCACACGGAATTCGCCCGCAGGATGCGCCTCGCACTCGAACGAGGGTCCTGAAGGCACCCCGCCCCGGACTCGAAGCATGGTTGCCGCACGCACGCGACTGTCCTCCCTCCTTGCCCCCACGGTGGACGCCTACCTGATCTGGGGCAGGCTTGCACTGTCGACCGGCCTTGCACTTTCACTGATCGTGGTCCTCTTCGTTGCGTGGCAGGGAGACTGGGTTGTAGCAGTCTTCTTGCCGGTACTGCTGGCTGCCGCACTTGCCGCCGTGTGGCTTTTTCGCCGTCCCACGCTCAACCTCTACGTGGTCCTCGTCGGCTTCGTCATCGTGGCAAACAACGAGGCGGGCTTTCAGCTGCGCGAAATCGTCTATGTCCTATACCTCTATGCGACGCTCGCTCACTGGTACATGTCAGAGTGGCTCTCAGCCGGACAACGCTTCCTTCAAACGACGGAAGATAAAGCGCTCTTTCTGTTTCTCATTCTCGTTCCCTGCACGATTCCCCTGACTGTGATTTTCGGGGGAAGCCTCGTCGGAGCCGTGAGCGAACTGTTTTCGCTGTCGCTACTTGCACTCTATTTTCCCCTTAAGGAAACTATCGCACGGAGACCTGACGGCGCCCGAGCCGTGGCCATCGTTGTCGTCCTCGTCGGCGTCCTGGTGGCTCTGCGCAACCTCTTTGAATTCAGAACCATGCTCGGCAACGTCACGATGGCCTGGCAGGTCGCATTCGGGCGCGTGGTAACCAACGACAGCCTGCTCTGCATCAGCTCCTTGTTCAGCCTTGCCTTGCTCGTGACCGCCCGCACCTGGCGGTCACGAGCACTCTTGTCAGGCACTGCTCTGATCTGCTTTGGAGGACTGCTTCTGACACAGAGCCGCGGATACTGGCTCGCTTTCTTGTTGGGCGCAGTGGTCATGTTCGTCGTGCTTGACTGGCGGCACAAGCTGCGACTGCTCCTGATCGGTGCCCTCGGCACGGCCGCAGGCATCATAATCGGATACATCCTGGTCGGACCCTACATGAATCTGCTCCTCGGCGGCTTGACCGACCGCTTCGCGTCCGTCTCGACCGGGATCTTCACGGACGACTCGCTCATCAACCGCTGGCGCGAAACAGGAGCGGTGTTGGAAAAAACTAAACTGAATCCGATCGTCGGCTACGGAATGGGTGTTTCGTACTCTTTCTACGACATTGTCCATGAAGCGACTGACTTCGACGCGCTGGTCCACAACGGCTATGTGGGGTTGTGGTACAAGTTCGGGCTGTGGGGGCTGGGCCTGATGCTCTTCTTCTGGGCAGGTACCATTCGGCGTGGCATCCTTGCCTTCCGCATGCCGACAGTATCAGCATTTGCGCGAAGATGCGGTCTTGCCGGCGCGGTTGGGCTGTGCGCTTTCACACTGTCGACAATCACGTCCAATCCGTTTTTCCTTAAAGACTCGCTCTTCATTTTCAGCTTAACAGCAGGTGTGACTGCGGGCGCCTGGCAGCGCTGCCGCCTCGAGGCTCACGGCGTGGGGGTAGCCCGGTGACGCTTCGAGCAATAGTCAGAGGCCTGCTCCGAAAAGGCGGATACGACATCTTCCGCTTCAATACCCGCAACTCGCCCGTCGCGCGCCGGATTGCGCTGTTTAAGCACTTCGGAGTCGACCTGGTCCTTGACGTCGGCGCGAGCGATGGCTGGTACGGTCTGGAGCTACGCAAGACCGCCTACACCGGACACATTGTGTCCTTTGAGCCCATGACAGGACCGTTCGCCAAACTCAATCGACGCGCACACGACGACGGCAACTGGGAAGCGGTTAATGTCGGACTCGGAGACCGCGCGGGGCGTCGAGACATCCACGTTTCGCAGAATTCTGAGAGCAGCTCGCTTCTTCCGATGCTCCCACGCCATGCGGAAGCGTATCCCAGGTCGAAATATATCGGGACGGAAAGCGTCGAGATACAGCGCCTGGACGACATTCTTACGTACTACCGCGGCGCTTCGGAAACAACATTTCTCAAAATGGATGTGCAGGGTTACGAGCACCACGTTCTCGAAGGGGCTAAGGCATCGCTCTGCGACATCACCGGCGTGCAGCTCGAAATGTCCCTGGTTCCCTTGTACGACGGTGAGCTGCGATTCGTCGAGAAAATCGGCTACCTTGAAGACCGCGGCTTCACACTCATGTCGTTGCAGCCGGTGATCGAAGATCCCGTCACGGGGCAGCTCCTGCAGGTCGACGGTCTCTTCTTTCGCGCACACGGCGCATGATCCGGAAACGGCAACTTCTCATCAATGCGGTCGCGTCCGGACTGCAAGTTGTCGTCACCGCCGGCACGTTATTCGTTCTCTACCGGTTCGTTAAGGACTCGATCGGTATCGAGAATTTCGGAATCTGGTCGCTTGTTCTCGCCACGACGTCGGTCAGCAGCCTGGCGAACCTGGGCATGGCCGCAAGTGTCGTCAAGTTTGTATCGATGTACCTGGCGCGGGGGTGCCCCGACCGGGCCTCCGCAATCGTCCAGACCGGAGTCATAACGCTGGCGGTGGTTTTGGCCATTGCACTCGTCATGCTCTACCCGGTCGTAGCCCGGATCCTCGAAGAGCCGCTTGAATCTGACCAGGTTCCTCTTGCGCTTTCGATTCTTCCCTACGCATTCGTGTCGTTCTGGATTACATCGATTGCTGGTGTACTGCAGGGATCCGTCGACGGCCATCAGCGCGTCGATCTCCGGAGCGCATGCCTCACAGGAGCAGCTCTCTCGTATTTGGCGGCTGTTTTCGTTCTCGTCCCCGAGCGCGGACTTATCGGACTGGCACAAGCCCAGGTCATCCAGGCGGGGCTCTTGCTGATTGCCGTTTGGTTCGTCGCGTATAGACTCATGCCAGAGCTGCCCCTGCTACCGATCGTGTGGAGATGGGACGTCTTCAAGGAAATTCTGTCCTACAGCGTGCAGTTTCAGGTCGTGTCGGTGTTTCAGCTCCTCACTGAGCCGATTACTAAGTACTTGGTTATGGCTTTCGGTGGCGCGGCTCTTGCCGGGTACTTCGAGTTCGCCTATCGGATGGTAGTGCAGCTCCGTACGCTCGTCGTGACCACACATAGATCCATCGTTCCGACCATCGCAGATCTACAGGAGCGCGCAGCTGAGGTGGTGCGCGATTTGTATAGAACCTCGTTCAGACTCATCCTGTATCTGATCCTCGGCGGACTGCCACTGCTCATCGCCCTCTCCCCGTGGATATCGGAGGTGTGGCTTGGATCGTACGAGGCCGCATTTGTTACATTTGCCGTCGTACTCTTCGTTGGCTGGTTTCTCAACATGCTGTCGAATCCCGCCTATTTCGCATACCTCGGGATCGGCAACCTGCGGTGGGTGGTCACGGGTCACGCCGTGATCGGAATTCTAAACGTCACGCTTGGCATTATTTTGGGGCGACTCTTTGGTGCATTCGGTGTCGTGGGCGGGTTCACCGCAGCACTTCTTGTGGGCAGTCTTGTCACGACCATAGCGTACCAAAGGGCCTACCGCATCCGATTCTCCGAAGTGATCCGACGGGAAAGCACTGCCTTGGGGCTGACGGCCGTCGCTGGGATGGTGCTTGCGCTGTTTCTCTACGACATGATCAAGCCGACATTGCACCCTCTTCTCATAGCGATCCTCGTTGCGGGCAGCTACCTGGCAGTCACCGCCACGCCCCTTTGGCTTCATCCCGTGCGGCGGCAGGTACACGGATGGTTCGCGCGGTACCTCTTTGGCTCGAAAGACACCTGAGCGTGATGCCTGCACACAGCATCATGTTGTTCGATTTGTTAAGCGGGGGGCATCACGGGCAGTATGTGAGGCAGCTCGTTGAGTTTTGGGGCCGGAGCGAGTACAGAGGGCGGGTTGACGTAGTTGTTCCGAATGTATTCCTCGAACGCCATACGGACGTGCAGCGTAGCGCCGAAGCATACTCGAACGTTCGGATCGTTCCGATCGATGAGCCCGTCGTATTCGACGCCAGATACCTTCTTCAAAGCAGTCGGATGCACGGCAGGCTGCTACGCAAGTATCTCGTACTTCTTAGACCCGACCATTGCCTGCTGATGTATTTCGACCACGTCCAGTTGGCACTCGCTCTCGGGCTACGGTTCCAGTACTCAGTGAAAATTTCCGGAATCTACTTCAGGCCGTCATTTCACTACGGGAGTTTCGACCGTCCGCATCCGAGGCCGAAAGACCGCCTTCAGGCTGTGCGCAAGCGAGTGCTCCTCTGGGCGGCACTCCGCAATCCCCACTTCAGGTTCCTTTTCTGCTTGGACCCGTACGTAGTGCCTTTTGTACAAGCAAAGCATGCGCAGGCAGTCGCGCTACCCGACGGAGTGGCCCGGCGGTCCAACCCTCAAAAAGGCACGGACTTTCGGTCGTTGTGGGGCGTTAAGCCGAGGCGGCGCGTAGCTGTGTTTTTCGGGACCATTTCCGTCCGGAAAGGCATCTATCGTTTGCTGGAGGCCGCGGAGCTCTTGCCCTCCGAGATCGCAATGCTACTCTGTCTCGTTATTTCCGGTCGGGTTCCGGGCCGGGAAAAAGCACGCCTGGCAGCAAGTATCGAGCGCCTCGAGCGTGAGTCCGACGTCCAAGTAGTCCTGCGCGATCAATTCGTGGAGGAAGATGTGATCCAAGCCATCTTAGAGAGCTCCGATCTCGTACTACTTCCTTATCTGCGACATATCGGATCCAGCGGAGTACTCGTGCGTGCCGCACTTGCCGGTGTGCCGGTTATGGGATCTAACTACGGACTGCTGGGAGAACATCTGAGGCAGCGCAAACTCGGGCTTACCGTTAATACGACATCGGCGAAGACGCTTGCCGAAGGACTGGAGACCTGGCTGCGTAAGCCGCGTGACATCCCATTCGATGCCCGCGAAGCAGCACGTTTCGCACGCGAAAACACTGCCGACGCATTCAGCAACACGATTTTCAGTCGCATGACCGAATCTGCTTGAGGCTGCCGTAGGGCCCTCATCCCATCACCGGACTCGTCCCATGATTCCGAACCATTCCGGCATTGCTCTTTTGACCGCTGGCGTGCTCATGATCGCTGGCTGCGCAACCACCAGCACACCTCCGCAACGAGACGTATTCCTTCCGGGGAACGCAGTCGAAATTGATGTGGAGCGCAAACTGAGAGATCGCCCCATCGCCATTGTCGAGGATCTGCTCGTAGGCGAACCGGGCGTTCGCGTTACTGGACGAGAGGTGCGGATCCGAGGCAGCCTACAAGGTCCTCTCTGGGTGATCGACGGCATGCAGATCGATTCTCCTTCCGGCGTTAATCCGTATGACGTGGACCGCATGTGGGTCAGTCCCAGCGGACACGGCTACGGCAGGCGAGGTGCACACGGTGTCGTTATCGTCACTACCAGGAGCCGCTGACGCTCTCTCCACGAATGCGAATTCTGGTCCACGATTTCGGCGGCTACGCATTTGCGCTCCGACTGAGCTTGACGCTGGCAGAGCGAGGTCATGAGGTCTGCCACGCCTTTTGTGCGTCGCTCATCACGACACCACCGGGAATCGCATGCGACTCGCACAGCGGGCCTCCCGGTCTCACGATTGCGCGACTGCACCTTAAACAGCCGCTCGATAAGTACTCTTTTTTCAAGCGATGGCGCCAGGAACGCGAATACGGACGACTGATTTGTGATCAACTGGCCGCTTTCGAACCCGATGTCGTTCTGTCGGGCAATGCACCTCTGGACGCACAAAAGGTCCTCATCGCCACCTGTAGAAAGCGAGGCATCTCGTTCGTGTACTGGCTTCAGGATCTTGTAGGGATCGCAACCTACCGGCTGCTCCGTCGGCGGCTTTTCGGCGTGGGTTGGGCGGTTGGCATCTACTACCGACACCTCGAAACAAGCCTACTACGCACAAGCGACCACGTTGTGGTCATTACGCGCGACTTTGAAGCGCCGCTGCAAACCCGTGGGGTTCCGACACACTGCGTAACGGCGATCGAAAACTGGGCCGACCTCGCTACGCTTCCTACCAAGCCCAAGAACAACCCGTGGTCGCGAGCGCGCGGATTACACGACAAGACGTGCCTCCTGTATGCCGGAACGCTCTCCATGAAGCACGATCCAGGGCTGCTCGTTCGACTTGCGGAACGATTTAGGGAAAACAACACTGTACGGATCGTCGTCATCACGCAGGGATCGGGCGCAGACTACTTGGCTGAGCGCAGGAAATCCCTCGGTTTGAACAACTTGATCCTTATCGAGTACCAACCTACCAGCACGTTTCCCGACATCCTCGGCGCGGCAGACGTCCTAGTGGCCGTGCTTGAGCCCGACGCTGCCGAGTATTCAGTGCCGTCAAAGATCCTAACCTACCTGTGCGCTGCGCGCCCGCTCCTTTTGGCCGTATCCTCAACGAATCTCGCTGCGCGCATAGTAGAGAAGAATGGACTGGGCATAGTCGTCGCTCCACATGACATGGACGCCTTCTATGGTGCCGCAGAAGATCTTGTCGCACGTGCGGACGTGCGTCGCGAGATGGGCTGTCGGGCCCGGGCTTATGCCGAAACCGTGTTCAATCCCGAAAGCATAGCCGATCATTTCACGCGGGTCTTCGAGATAGCTGCTGCATGAAAGCACCACCGGATTTCGAATCGGCGCGCTCGATCGTCTACATCACCCGCTTTGTACCAGTCTACCGTCGCGCGGTGCTGGACAGACTGAACCGGCGATTGGGAGGACGGCTCGTCGTAGCCTGCGGGCAGTCACCCACGCGGTCATCCTTGCGATCGATAACGCCAACCTGTGCCGCAGCCTACAAAGAAGTGCAGCTGACAAACTGGTGGCTTGGCAACGAGACAGTCCATGCCCAGCCCTATGGGCGCATATTTCGCGAATGCCCGGCGCCGTCCGTCGTTCTGGCAGAAGAGTCCCCTCGATCCATTACGTTGCCCTTTCTGCTAAGGCATGCGCGACGGCGGGGCGCAAAGCTGCTGCTATGGGGGCATTTTTCGTCCAACCAGCGTGCTTTCGGGTCTCGCCACCCACTAGATCGATATCGGATCCGTCTCGCACAAAGTGTGGAAGGATGCGTCTGTTACACCAAGAGCGTCAAAGACCTGCTGCAAACGTTTGTGCCGGAGGACCGCCTCTTCGTAGCCACGAATACGGTTGACACAGACACGCTCGATATGCTCCATCAGAAGCTCAGCGAAGAAGGTCGAAAAGCCGTGCGCAGAAGGCTGGGGCTCTCGCGTAGCGAAGTCGCCATCACATTCATCGGGCGTCTCGAGACAGTGAAGGGCACGGACCAATTACTGCAGACGTTTTATGCGCTGCGCGCAAACAGAAAGGCTACACTGTTCATTATCGGCGCCGGTCCCGAGGAAGACTCAATGCGCCGCTACGCCAAACGGCACGCAGTAGAAGACATCCGATTTCTCGGGGCAATGCCTAAGTCTGAAGACTCGGCGCCGTACCTTTACGCGTCCGATGTCATGCTCATGCCGGGTTTCGCCGGACTCGCGATCAATCATTCATTTGCTTTGGGTCTGCCCGTCGTTACACCGCGATCGCCAAACTCCGCCTTCCGGTACAACGCACCAGAAATCGCCTACCTGCACGACGGCCAAAACGGACGGCTGGCCCGCAGCGGAAGGGTGGAGGATCTCATTGCAGCCGTTGAAGACGTCGTCGCCGACCACAAGCGATATTCGCTTAACGCGCTGGCCTATGCCCGGGAACACCTTACACTCCGGAAGATGGTCGACGGCCTCGTTGAAGCAATCCGGTTTGCTGAAGGCTGCTAAGCTGCTCGGCAGACCTGCACACGGAGAGCAGTTTTTTTTTGCTGTGAGTTGAGCCTATTAGGATTGCTCTTTTACGATTTCGGGTCAACGAACCTGGCCGCTGACTCCGGCTTGCGAAAGCGTAAGCGATCCAAGACCTGCCTTCTTCCCGATTCCAAACCAAGCGCGTGGCGCAGGATTCGATCCGGAGAGCACATGCTCCTCGCCGATAAAGCTCATCCACACCGCACAATCACTCCACGTCGCCCATCAGCTTCTTGATGGGCTTAAAGACGACGAGAGCGACGATGCCAGCCCCACCAATGATCATCCCTACAGCGCCGAAGAGGTCTGCTGGCGGTAGTTGCTCCAGTCGCCCAGCGACAAGGCCTGCGAACAGGTTGCCAAGCGCAGCACCGATGAACCAGACGCCCATCATCTGTCCCACACGCCCACGCGGTGCAAGCTTCGTGATCGACGAAAGCCCTACCGGGCTCAGACACAGTTCACCAACCGTGTGAAGAAAATACATCACGACCAGCCACGCGGGTGATACCAAATTTTCTGCACTTGCGTTGGCGGCACCCCAGGCAATTACGAAGAAGCCCGCGGCCAGTCCGAGAAGACCGAGGGCAAACTTGACCGGAATCGATGGATTAGCCCTGATCGACGCCAGAAAGACCCATATCGAGCCGAACACTGGCGCAAGGATAATGATGAAGAGCGCATTGACCGACTGGAGCCAGCTCGCCGGGACCTCCCACGTCCCAATCATCCGATTCGTAAAATCGGCAGCAAAGAGGTTGAGTGAACTGCCCGCCTGCTCAAAACCCGACCAAAATATTGCGGCCAAGATGAACAGCCAGAAAATCACCACCAGGCGCTTCTTTTCGAGCGTCGTATGCCCCGCAAACAGGATGAGATACCCGAAATACACAACCGCTATGGCGATCACAGCATAGCCCACCATTCTAGCGAGTTCCTCAGCGCTAAAGGTGCGGATCAGGAAGTATCCGCCGACTACAAGGAGCGCAAGGACACCTACGGCGACGGCGTAGAACGTGTACGTTTTGCGCCGGTGGGTTTTCTCATCGTCACCCGTCTTAATCATACCCGCTTCCTGTAGGTATCCCTCGCCCAACCTGTATTGGATGAGCCCGAGTACCATTCCTATGCCGGCCAGCGAAAAGCCCCAGTGCCAGTTATATCCCTCTCCCAAGAGGCCGGTCAGAATCGGACCGACGAATGCGCCAAGGTTGATGCCCATGTAGAAAATCGAAAACCCAGCATCTCGCCGCGCACCACCTTCCGGGTAGAGATCGCCGACCATCGTGCTCACATTCGGCTTGAGCAGTCCCGTACCGATAACAATGAGCGCCAGCCCCAAGAAAAACGTGGGCGTGTCCGGAAGTCCGATCATGGGGCCAGCCATCATGAAATGACCGGCCGCAATGATGCATCCGCCAACGAAAACGGCCTTCCTCTGTCCCCAAATATTATCAGCCACCCAGCCGCCGGGAAGCGCGAGGACGTACACGAAAAACGTATAGAAGCCGTAGACGGCAGCCGCCTTCCCTACAGAGAACCCGAGGCCGGGATTCTCTTCCATCGTAGCCGCGGTCATGAACAGCACCAATAGCGCCCGCATACCGTAGTAGCTGAACCGCTCCCACATTTCCGTGAAAAAGAGAGTAGCCAGGCCGCGCGGATGGCCGAACCATTTCTTTTCGACGTCTGTCATGGAAGGCTCTGGTTGACGGCGCGACAGAATGCACGTGGACCGGGCTGAAGATAGGGCAATCTCCTGTACCTGTTTATACGGAATCTTCAGAATTGGCCAGAATCCTACATACGGCCAGTCTTGGTATACAAAGGTGTCAAAAACCGCTTAGTCGGCATCCCTCCTCACGTAGGCTCATGTCCTTGCTGTCCGCAGACAAATCAGTCCCTCACGAAGGCCGCACTCATACGTGCGGAGCCCTGCGGACAAATGACGTGGGCCGCCCGGTGACTCTCAAGGGATGGGTGGATACACGGCGCGATCTCGGCGGCGTCATTTTCATAGACCTCCGCGATAGGTACGGACTAACACAGGTCGTTTTTTCCCCGCAAGATGATGCCAAAGCCCATCAAGCGGCCGACTACTTGCGCAGTGAATGGGTCGTTTCGGTAATGGGCATAGTCCGCAACAGGTCGGACGATACGGTAAATCCGAACCTTCCCACCGGGCACATTGAAGTACGTGTGCACGACCTCGAGATCCTCAGCACCTCCGAAGCACTACCGTTCGTAGTAACGGCGCACGGGCAAAAACGCCGACATGCCGGGGAAGACCTGCGCCTGAAATTCCGGTACCTGGATCTCCGGCGAACGGAACTGCAGGAGCGCTTCGTTGCAAGGCACCGGCTTTATCAATGCGTGCATCGGTATTTCGACAAGGAAGGATTTCTGGAAATTGAAACGCCGACGCTAATGAAGTCGACGCCGGAAGGCGCACGGGATTACCTCGTTCCGAGCCGTGTCCACCCGGGCCGCTTCTACGCTCTTCCGCAGAGCCCGCAAACCTACAAGCAGCTCCTCATGGTTGCGGGCTTCGACCGCTACGTGCAGATCGTCAAGTGTTTCCGGGATGAAGACCTGCGTGCCGACCGGCAGCCTGAATTCACGCAAATCGACGTGGAAATGAGCTTCGCGACCGAAGAGACGGTCTACGAGCTCGTCGAAGGGCTGATGCAAACGATCTGGAAGAACATCAAGGGCGTCAATCTGGACGTACCGTTTCCGCGACTTACGTACGACCACGCGCTCGAGCGCTACGGATCGGATAAACCGGATCTACGCTTCAATCTCGAAATCAACGACCTGAGCGGCGTCTTCGAGAACTCCGGCTTCCGCGTATTCGACACGACACTCGCTCATGGCGGTGCAGTCCTAGGTCTTGTGGCACCCGGTATGGGCGATCACGGCCGCGGCTACATGGACCGCCTGGACAAATACGTACGACGCACTATCGGCGCGGGCGGCCTGATCCACGTTCGAATTCCGTCCAACGAATCAGATCCGATCAGCAGCGTTAAGCACCACGTGTTGCCGCGATCGTTTGTCAATCGTGCTATCACTGCCTGCGGGGCGCACGTCGGCGATCTGCTCCTCATTCTGTCGGGAAGCGTTCCTACCGTATTCGAACAGATGGGGCAGCTTCGGCTACACATGGCCGACGAACTGGGCCTGCGTGCCGACAAAGTAAACGGTCCATGGCGTTTCGCGTGGGTTACGGAATTTCCTCTACTGGAGTGGAACGGCAAAGAGGAACGTTTCTTTGCCATGCACCACCCGTTCACCTCACCGAAAGCCGACGATTTGGGCACGATGGAAAGCAACCCCGGACGTGTTCGGGCACGCGCGTACGACTTAGTTCTCAATGGCCACGAAATCGGCGGCGGCTCCATTCGTATCCACGACCGGGATCTGCAGCAGCGCATGTTCCGGCTCTTGGGCATCGACGAAGACGAAGCGCAGGAACGATTCGGATTCCTTCTTGACGCGTTCCGATTTGGTGCCCCGCCGCACGGCGGAATTGCGCTCGGACTCGACCGGATCGTCATGCTGCTTACCGGCGCGACATCACTACGCGACGTGATCGCATTTCCAAAAACGCAGAGCGCTCAGGAGCCCATGTCCGATACGCCGGCAGCAGTGGGCAAGCAGCAGCTGAGTGACCTGCACATCCGGCTCGCGCCACGTAATGGGGGGTAATCCCACACTGCCGCCCGAAATGGTGACGGCGTATTTCAGTTGGGCTGCGTGGGAAGCGTTCGTTCGACGCGCCGGCATTACGATCGACAGGCCGTACGGCTCGAGGCATCCAGCCTTCCCAGAAATCGTGTATCCGATGAATTACGGATTCGTGAACGACACGACGAGTTCGGACACAAAGGAAGTGGACATATTCAAAGGTACCGTAGACAACGGGCTGGTCGGACTTATAATGACTCACGATTGGCACCGCAAGGACAGCGAAATGAAACTGCTCTTCAACTGCAGCCCCGAAGAGATCTATCTTGCACTCGGATTCGTCAATTTTGACCGCCGACTGATGGAGGGTACGCTCGCGCTGCGTCGCCCAATGCGTGAGCTCTGGGTCGGCGAGCGATCCGGGAAACCACGCCCATAACCGGGCGTTGATTACGGCCCGGATCTCCGTTGTATCGGAGACCTGGTGATTGATCTTTGAGTCGTTGACCTCGTAGCTCAGTTGGCAGAGCATCTGACTTCAATGTGGAGCCTCGTGCGGGAAACCGCACGAGTGGAGGCTGCTGTATGCTGGGACACCCTAAAGCCTCGAAGACGTCGCCACGCGTAACAGTGTCGAGGATACGTGGGTAATCAGCAGGCAACCTCGACGGATGGCCACTTAGATTCGATGCGCCCCGATGCCGTGGCAGTGCCGGGGACGATGCGCACCGTTGACAATCCGCCGTCCCGTGCCCCATTGGCGGCACGTTTCGAGAGAGCCCTCAGAGGCCATACGCAGCCCACCCACACCCCGACGTTTCGGGACGGGTGAAGAGATGGTCCAGACCACAACGCCGCAGTGCGGCCGGTGAAAGCCGGTGTGGTAGGTTAATCAGAGGGTCCCAGGTTCGAGCCCTGGCGAGGTCACATAAGCCCGGGTGGCGGAAGTGGTAGACGCGCTGTCTTGAGGGGGCAGTGCCCTGATGGGCGTGCTGGTTCGACTCCAGTCCCGGGCACCCCGCTGGCGTACGGTGTCATGGTACGAGTGTCTTTTTGCGTAGCCGCATGTGCCCTGGCATGTACGCTACAGACAAATGCACAGCCTGCCATTCCGTGGCCTACCACGGAATGGGCTGTCCAGGTGCCGGAGAACGTGGGGCTCCTCTCGGCCCCCTTCGAGAAACTCCACCAAGACGTACTCTCTGGTACCTACGGCAATATTGACCGTATTCTTGTCGTGCGCCGCGGCTATCTCGTCGTCGACAGGTACTATGACCGTGATTACGAGACGATAAGTGCTGGCCACGTCGGCGCACTTGGATGCGGATACGAAAGCTGTGACGGCGGACGCGAAGCAGATCCGTACAACTATTACCACCCGAGTTCGCACCCATATTTCAGGGGACGAGATGTACACTCGCTGCAGTCAATCACAAAGTCGATAGCCGCCCTGGTGGTCGGCACCGCGATCATGCGCGGGAAAATCGATTCACTCGACGCGCCACTGTTGTCGTTTTTTTCCGAGTACGACGACGTTAACCCACGACTTCGGAGCGCAACGCTGAGGCATCTGCTCACGATGCAGACAGGAATCGAATGGCATGAGCAGGACCGCCCTCTCGACGAAACCAATACGACGCTGCAACTCGAGCGCAGCGAGGACTGGATCCGCTTCACGCTTGAGCAGCCCATGGACGCTGCACCCGGCGAAAAGTGGGCCTATAACAGCGGAGGAAGCCACCTCATGTCCGGTGTCGTTCACCATGCTACGGGCGTAACGATCGACATGTGGGCCGACGAGCACCTGTTCAGGCCGCTCGGAATCCGTGACTGGCACTGGAAAACCACCCCGACCGGACTTCCCGACACCGAAGGCGGACTGTATCTCGAAGCTGCCGACCTGGCCAAAATCGGCTACCTGGTACTCCGTGAAGGCATGTGGAACGGTGAGCCCATCCTTGACCGATCGTTCGTCCATGCAGCCACGGCCCGGCAGATTGAAAGCGTGAACAGGCGTGGGTGGGGCTATGGCTTTCAGTGGTGGCGCGTGGACACCGACGAAACCGTCGTATGGGCCGGCCTCGGGTTCGGCGGACAGTACCTGCTCATCCTGCCGAACCACGATTTGATCGGCGTCGTCAACGCCTGGAACGTTTTCGGCGAACGCACCGAGCCCGTGATGCCCGCCTTCTTGAACACACTCCTTGCTGCCACAGGCCAAGAAGAGTGACCGGCCCTACCGCTGATCTATCGGTATCCAGGCACGCTCCGTATGGCCAGTGTAGATTTGCCGGGGCCTGTGAAGCCGTCCATGCATTTCACGCATCTCTTTCCAGTGCGCAATCCACCCCGGAAGGCGGCCCAGTGCGAACAGCACCGTAAACATGTCAGTCGGCAGACCCATCGCCCTGTAAAGAATGCCACTATAAAAATCCAGATTCGGGTACAGACGGCGAGCAATAAAGTACTCATCTTCGAGCGCGATACGCTCCAGGCGTTTCGCGATGTCCAGAAGTGGGTCCTCCCGCCCGAGTAACGACAACACGCGATCGGTGGCCTCCTTTATCAAGCGGGCCCGCGGATCGAAGTTCTTGTACACACGGTGCCCAAAGCCCATCAGGCGAAACGGATCACTCTTATCTTTGGCCTTCGCAATAAACTTGCTGTGGTCCCCACCATCGTCACGGATGGCTTCGAGCATGCGGATCACCGCCACGTTTGCACCTCCGTGGAGTGGTCCGGCCAGCGCGCATACGCCCGATGATACCGTCGAAAACAGATCCGTACCGCTGCTTCCCACCATGCGGACGGTGGACGTGCTGCAGTTCTGCTCATGGTCCGCATGAAGTATGAGCAGCATGTCCAGTGCCTTGTGAACCACGTCGGGAACGTCGTACGGCTCTGAGGGCACAGCGAACATCATGTGCAGAAAGTCGGCGACAAATCCCAGATCGTTGCGCGGATACACGAACGGCTGTCCGATAGATTTCTTGTAGGAAAACGCCGCAATCGTTTTGAGCTTTGCAAGCAGGCGGATGATGTTGAGATCCACCTGCGTATCCGGGTAGTACGTTGACAGCGAGGCAACCATCGTCGAAAGTACGCTCATCGGACGGGCGCTCGGCGGAAATCCCTCATAGAATTTCTTCATGTCCTCGTGAAGCAACGTATGCTCTGTGAGCTGTCGCGTAAATCGCCTCAATTCGCCTGCTGTGGGCAGCGTGCCATAGACGAGCAAATGTGTGACTTCGAGAAATGACGCCTTAGCGGCCAGCTCTTCGATCCTATATCCTCGATAGCGGAGGATCCCTTTCTCGCCGTCGATATATGTAATCGCACTTTTACACGAGCCTGTGTTACCGTAACCTGGATCCAGCGCAATCGCACCAGTTGTCGCACGAAGGCGACCGATGTCGATGCCCACTTCTTTCTCCGATCCGACGATGACCGGAAAATCATACGATGTACCATTGAGAACGAGCGTGGCGGCTGACATGGCGGGAGGGAATCTGTGGGATCGTCGTCGTACCGGTGAAGGGCAAGATACGATCGGGCAGGTAGCGGTAGCTGTGCAAAACAAGCCGCTCGGCACGCGGCAAAATAACCCCTGCTCAACCGTCGGCAGTTGAAGAGCAGTTGACTATATTTGGTTCATCCTCTAGGGCAACAGTCCATTTTTCCATTTTGCCATGAGAAGCCTACGTCAGATTCTTCGGTGGCCTGCAGGTATCGCCGCGGCATGCTCCACGTTCCTGTTTTGCTTGCCTGCACAGGCGCAGATGGATTTTGCACTCCAGTATGGCAACCTCACCAACCCGTTTTTGGGTTCCAAGCACTGGACAACTATCTTGACGCTACAGCATGCTGGCGCTTGGCAGTACGGCAGCACCTTCTTCTTCCTCGACTACCTAGACGATGGAGGCACTGACGGTTTCAACGACAAGGACTTCTATGGTGAGTGGTATCCCACATTGAGCTTCGGCAAGCTTTCCGGCAAGCAAATCAACCTCGGAGTAATCAACGACATCGGACTCATCGCCGGTGTGAACGTGGGCGGCGACGCGAACGTTTTTAAGTTTCTCCCCGGCGTGCGTCTGTCGTGGTCGCTTCCCGGATTCCTCTTTCTGAACACCGACCTAACGCTGTACAAGGACTATAGCAGCGGCGTCCCGAATGGGGCCCCGGCGACCGATACAGGATGGGTCCTGGACGTCAACTGGCACTATCCGTTCACTCTCGGCAGCCAGTCCTTCGGCATCGGCGGCCATGCGGAATACACCTCAGCCGTCGACGACGAACTTAACAACGCGCTGAATGGGTGGATCCTGGCACAGCCGCAGCTGACCTGGGACCTCAGTGCCATCGTAGGAGAGGGAAACCACTTCCTTGTCGGCGTCGAGTGGCAGTACTGGAGAAACAAGCTCGGCACCGACAATCACGACAACGTCCCCCAGTTGCTCGTCGTCTGGCGATTCTGAAATCACCCTGGCGTAGGCGCTGCCCGCAGCGTGAAACGACCTCGCCGTACGCTTACAATCAACCTAACAGCAGGGCAAACCCATGCATCCCGACGCACAGTTCGTATTCAACACCTTCTCATTCCTTCTGTGGGGCGGACTCGTAATGTGGATGGCCGCAGGCTTCACGATGCTGGAGTCCGGCTCGGTGCGTACGAAGAACGCATCGGTGATCTGTTTTAAAAACATCGGCCTGTATTCGATAGCTGGGCTTGCCTACTACTTCATCGGATACAATCTGATGTACGTGGACGTGACCGGGTTGATCGGCTCTTTTTCGTTCTTGTACGGCCCCTCTCCTGAGGAAATCGCACTCCTCGGCGGTGACGAAGCCGCCAAAGAGGCGGTCACGAGTAACGGCCAGTCCGTCATGTCCGACTGGTTTTTCCAAATGGTGTTCGTCGCCACGGCGGCATCCATCGTGTCGGGGGCATTAGCGGAGCGGGTCAAACTCATTTCGTTTTTCGTATTCGTTCTCGTGCTGACGGCGATTCTCTACCCCATCGTCGGCGCATGGACGTGGGGAGAAGGATGGCTGTTTGAATTAGGCTTTTCCGACTTCGCTGGCTCGACGATCGTGCACGGGGTCGGTGGCTGGGCAGCGCTGGCAGGTGCTATCGTCGTAGGTGCACGGCGGGGCAAGTTTCGCAAGGACGGCTCCGTACGCCCTACACCTCCCTCGAGCGTTCCCATCGTTACGCTCGGCGTTTTCATCCTTTGGTTCGGATGGTTTGGGTTCAATGGCGGCTCCGTACTCGCACTTGGAGGCGTGACCGAGGCAGTTACGATGAGCAACGTGCTCGTCAACACAAATCTGGCCGGAGCGGCGGGCGTCATTGCGGCGCTCATCGTGTCGAAGCCAATCCTAGGCCGTATTGACCTTTTCGTGATCCTCAACGGGGCCATTGCGGGCCTCGTAGCCATTACGGCAGGCCCGGACATGGTGGACCATTACTGGGCCGTCATTATCGGGTTCGTCGGCGCAGTCGTCTGTACCAGCGGAATCCGGCTCCTTGAAATGCTCAAAATCGACGACGTAGTCGGAGCAGTTCCCGCTCACCTTTTCGGCGGTATTTGGGGAACACTCGCTGTGAGCATCACCGCCGATGTGGCCTTCCTCCATCAGCTCACGGGTGTCGCAGCCATCGGAGCGTTCACATTTGGCATTTCGTATCTGCTATGGATGGCACTTGAAAAGACGGTTGGAGTGCGCGTCTCGAGGCAGGTCGAGCGGCTCGGGCAGGACATGGCCGAGTTGGGAATCGAGGCGTACCCCGAATTCGTGCTCATGCCGGAAGACTTCGATGACTCGGACGAATTCGATGACGACGTGTAAGGAGCACGCCCAGACTCGAAAAGGCGCTTGAGGGATACGCCCTTGCGCGGCGATTTCCGTTCCTCGCAGAAGCGAGGCACCGGGTTATCGGCAGTAACTCGCAGTCACAGTGCGGCGAGTGCCCCGGCGCGATCTTTGTATATGGAAATGATTCGGTCGAATCCGCTGATCGCGAAAATCTCTCGGATGCTTTCAGACTGCGAGCACAAAACCAGCTTGCCTGCCGTTGCGCGAAGTCGCTTTGCCGCAATCAAGAGCACGCGCATGCCAGAGCTCGAAATGAAGGTCAAATGTGTGAAGTCGAGAACCAGTCGCTTCTCGCCAGCATTGAGATGATCCAGCACGATGTCTTCGAATTCGCGGGCATTCGTACTGTCCAAACGCCCGACGGGCAAAAGAATCATCACGCCGCCTTCCCTTTCTTCCCGCACCTCTATTTCCACCGTCGTACCTCCTTAATTAAGCGAGATCATATTCTAGTACCAGCCGATTTAGTCCGTTGACGTAATCGTATGCTACACGGTCGGCGAGCATCTTGACGAAATGCAGCCCCAAACCGCCGACTTCGCGGACCTCCAATTCGGAATCCGTGTCCGGGTGCGTATCCATTGTCGGGTCGAACCGGTCGCCGTTGGTTTCCATGACCAGCGTCGCGACTGTGTCGCTCAGTCCCAGGCATACCGTTATCAGCGGTTCGTCAACGCTGGAGAAGCCACCGTGTATGACGGTGTTGGTTACCAACTCCTCCGCTGCCAGATTGATGACGAACGTCGTTCGCATAGGCAGATCGTTCGACTCGCCGAAGGACTCGATCAATGCAGCCATGCTGCGGACTTCCGACAGTCGTGCGTGCAGACTTACCTTCAGTTCCTTTGGCATGGTACAGTGGGATCGTGATTCCGGTCCGTATCCGGACCGGGGAATTCAGTCAAAACGCGCCCAGCGCCTCTGTACGGGTTGAGTATATGGAAATGATCTTGTCGAATCCGCTGATGCTGAAAATCTCTTGGATGCTTGCCTGCATCGAACAGAGTACCAACTTCCCCCGACTCGCACGGAGCCTCTTGGCGACAATCAAAAGCACCCGCATGCCAGAACTTGAAATGAAGACCAGGCGGCTGAAGTCCACGACCAGATTCCTCTCGCCGTTCGACAGATGCTCCAGCATAATGTCTTCGAATGCGCGGGCGTTCGTACTGTCAAGCCGTCCGACCGGCAGCAGTACGAGAGCTGCCTCTTCGCGCTGCTGAGCAACTTCGATGTCCACGTGATTACCTCCCTTGAATGGTTTATGTCCGGTAAGACACTCCTCTACGACACAAGATCGTACTCCAGAGTCAGGCGGTTGATACCGCAGACGAATTCGTAGGAAAATCGATCAGCCATGGACTTAACGAGATGCAGTCCGAGGCCTCCGATGTTCCGGTCCTCCAGATCGGAGGAGGTATCGGGATCAGTGTCGACAGTCGGATCGAATCGGTCTTCGTTCGTTTCCATGACCAGCACGACTTTCTGCTCCCGTACCTCGAGATGGAGTGTGATTTCTGGTTCCGCGGCTTGTGTGAAACGGCCGTGCATCACGGTATTTGTGATGAGCTCGTCCAGAGCCAGCGAAATCACAAAATTTGTCTGAGCCGGCAACTCGTTTTCCTCTCCGAAAGATTCCACGCGAGCCGCAATGCTTCCGAGCGCTGATAAATTCGGCTCCATCTTGACGTGTAGTTCATTAGCCATGCGTAGCGGAACGTTTCCGGTGTAGCACGAGGCAAGTCATATCGTCGGCCGGCGCGGTCCCAGTAGCAAACGTGTCGATTTCCGTCCAGATGAAGTCGACGAGGTCCGCTGGCGGGTGCCCGGACGCGTTCGTCAGTGACTGCTCTAGTCTTTCCTTGCCGAAGAGATCCCCATCAAGATTAACCATGTCCGTGAGGCCGTCGGTATACAAAAATAGGGTTTCTCCCGGCTGCAGTGAAACCGTCCCACTCTCGTACGGAAAATCATCAAGGAGTCCCATGGGCACGCCATTCGTACCGGGCAGTGGCCAGCGCGAATCGTCTGTTCCGATCATCAGTGGCGGCTCGTGGCCTGCACTCACGTAGTCGACCGTTCCAGCTTTCAGATCTACCATCGCCAAGATGCACGTCACGAACAAGCCCATTGGATTCTGGCTGCAGAGCCTCCTGTTAGCTTCCTCGGCAATGGCCGAAATTGTCTCGATGCGCTCTGCCACCGCGAACTTGATAGCGGCCTGCGACGCGGCCATAAAGAGCGCGGCGGCGACCCCCTTGCCGGACACGTCGCCGATGGCAATGAACAGCGTGCCGTCGGACGGCTCCATAAAGTCGACAAAGTCGCCACCCACACGTTGGGCAGGTGTCATGCGCGAACAGGCCAAGAATGTGCGAAGATCGACATTCCCTTCGCGAACAAGCGCGGCCTGCACCTGCTTCGCCATTTCCAGGTCCTGACGGATTGCGTCATGGGCGCGGCGCAGTTGCCCAAGCGTCTCTTGCAGTTCCTGCGTGCGCTCGGCAACCAGGATTTCGAGCTGTTCTTCACGATTGAGGACCTGCACAGACATGTCGTGAAACACCTTCGCCAGGCTGCCGATCTCGTCGGTACGATCGATGACAGGCTGCATCATCTCCTGGTTGGGCTGGCTACCGGATTCCACGTCCCGGGCGGCGGCGGCAATCGTCTCGATGGGACGTGTCAGCAATCTGGTGCCGACAAAGGTCACGACTGCGGTGAAGGCCAATAGGAGGAGCGCGATGAAGCCCGTCTTGCGCGCCTCGGCGTAGACCTGACCGGCAATTCTATCGAGGTCCACGAAGAACACAAGACTGCCGATGCGGATGCCGCCCGCATTGATGACCGGACTGGCCGCCCATATTCCGCGGCTCGCAGGAGCCATAAGACCGAGATTCGTCATCGTGGCAACCGTCGTGCCCGCGGTGACCAATTCCAGGAGCGTATCCACTTGCGCTGCGAAGCGGATCGAAAGTTCGTCCGTTTCTTCTGCCGACAGCTCCGGCACGAATGCCGACGCCGCCACTTCCCGCTCCTCGTTGAGGATCCAGAGCGCCTGTGGATTGCCCGTCTGCACAATTACGTCGAGCTCCTCCTTGTACACCGAGTACAGGATGTTGCCGGCAGAGCTTTCGATCGGCACTCCGACCTGCACGATTCGGAGCGCATCCTGCCCGAGAATCGTCACGTACTTGTAGGCTGCCGCGTGTTCCACATGCGCCTCAGATGCATGTTCGATGACCCGTTCCGGTCCCCTCACCAAGACCTCAACGTCCTCTACATGCGGCATTGTGGCCGCCTCGTCCTCCGTCGCAAAACTCGAGTACCTCGGCACGCCACGCGTATCGGTCACGCGAATCTCCCCGATATCGGACGTAGCGACGATACGCGCCAGCCGGCCGTCAATTTTTTCGGCGGACCAGCCCGCATCTTCCGCGGCCACGACGAAACGGTCTAGCATTACGGCTTCCACATGCATGTGCTTGCCGAGAATGCCTTCGATGACCGCCGACACGTCGGCGCGCGCCCCGGTGTAGGTACTGCTCAAGATCTCCTGATCACCGAAGTCGAATTCGTTTCCGATCTGTACGATCCGGGGCTGGTCGACACCCCCAACTCCAACATACTTGTAGACGCTGTTGTCGATCTCGCGCACCTGTGCCGGCTGCGTGATCACATCCAGGCTGTCAATTGGTGCGTCCAAAAGCACATAGAACTTCGACGCTTGAGGCTGCACGGCCGGGTCAGGGTCGAAAGCAAACGGAACGAGTTCGCCATTTGGATAGCGCACGTTGGTCAAATACGAAAATGCCGTCGTGTCGGTAATCCAAAACTCGTCCAAGACCGTTTCGGACGCGATCGACGTCAAAACGTCAACGATGCGAGGTGTCCCGTAGTCCGCAGCCTCCGCCGCTTCCGTTAAATGCGCCGCGATCCGTGCCTGGGCCGTCATCGGACCGTCCAGCGTTGCATCAACCGTGCGCAGCACGTTGGCGAGAGAGATCTCCCCGACATCCGCAATTTTTCCCGAAATCAACTGCGCCAGCTGTATAGCACTGATTTCCGCCTGATCCCGCGACGCTACGGTGGCATTGTAAAGCAGGGTGACAGATATCGCCAGGATGGTCAGCGTCAGTAGGCCTGAGTTCGCAGCGAACACGCGCGGGGCCAAGCGCAGCCGCTTCATAACCGTACCGAACTGGGAATTTGTAGTCGATCGACGCCGACACGCGCATGACGATTGCGTACACTGCGCAGACGCGTGCCAAACGGAACTGCCCGCCGCGACTGGACGGGCAATATACCATTCGATCCCCGATTATTCCATGCTGCGGCGCAAATGTTTGGACCGGGCTGTCGCACGATGTGACGTGACGTCTGATTCGCTCAAGGCGCTCTCGGGGGTGGCCGAGAAACGCTTCGAGGGATCGAAGAAGCCGGATGGTCGTTGATTTCCGGCATGAACGAAGTGCCCCCCTTCGTACCGGACTACGACAAGCCGACGAAGCCCGGCATCTGGATGAACTTCGACAACACGGTGTCGATCTACCATGTCGTGCGATCCGGTGACGATTTTTTTTCTGCGGCACAGGCCAGTTTTGCATTGCTGAAGGAGGCACAGCAGCGCTTCCCGGACTGGCCTCGCGTTTTCTATCTGGACATTGATGGACACGTCGACGAACGCCACGGCTTTGATGATGATTTCGTCGAGTTTCAGCAGGAATTCTGGTTTTCGGCTATTGCACCTTTTCTGACAAGCTTCGACCTGCCGTTGACCGGACCACTCGTAAACCCGGCCATGCAGCGCAACGACCTACCCGGCGAACTCCTCGTCCGGGGCCCCGCGCAATGAGACGGCTTCGCGCGTCCTCATCGTCACGGTTCGAATACCAGCGGCCTCGTGCCGGTTTGCCGGCGCTCCCGAGATCCTCGACATGCGCGAACACGCCCCATTTCTACTCCGCTTGACGCAAAATGTGACTCGATGCGGCGATTTGAGGCCTGATGCGCCGCGAATACATCCCCATGAGGATTCTTTCCAGACGCGAGCACAGTGAGGACCGCGTCATGGGGGAAGAAGATGCCTCTACGTAGTGCTTGGCCCTGAAATGCCGGGCATAGCCCAGTACCTTCCAGGATAGAATAAAGCGGCGCATGTAGATGTTAGCGAGCAACGGAGAGATCGGCGCCGCTTGCGGCGTACCTTTCCTCTGTTTCCGTGCTCGATTAGTAAGGCATTTGCGCCCTTTCTCATCTACTTCCTCTACCGGCATCGTCAGCCATGCCTTGATGAGTTGGAGCATTCGCCCGTCGCTTATGCGCCGGGCTAAACTCTTCATCAGTTCAGCATGCGGAATCTCACCAAAATAGTTGGACAGGTCCGCGTCTACTACGTCCTGGTATCCTCGGTTGAGGAGGCCGTGAACGCGTTTGACCGCTCCCTGTGCACCGCGACCCTTCCGATAGGCATATTGTTCCGCTTGCAGGTCCGCTTCGAATATCGGCACCAGTACTAACAGTGCCGATGTCTGAGCTACCCGGTCGCGTATGCAAGGTATACCCAAAGGTCGGACTTTCCCCCGCTGCTTCTTTGGAATCAGTACCTGCCGCACCGCTTGCACTACGTAGGTGCCATCCCGTAGCTCTTGCGACAGTTCCCCCAGATAGCGTGATACGCCATACGACTCAATATCCGCGAATGTCTCCCCGTCTACACCCGCCGAGCCGCCATTGCGGCGTACCCGTCGCCAGGCTTCGCACAGAAAGTCATACCGCCACACCTTGTCGCAAAGAGCGTGAAAACGCCGTTTGGGGTCCTCCTTAGCTCTGCCGAGTAACCATAATGAGCGCTTAACATTCGCAAGTCTGCCGGTTAGCTTACCGGCATGATTCGAAATGTTAAGTACTATTTGTATGGACTCGGCAGAGTTAGCCTGGCGCACATGCCCCAAAACCTTCCGCAATAAGGTATCATGGTTCGCGTGGTGCAACAACGCATCGTAGTCCAGATCCAGGCACTGCTTGACGACCGCGAACACGATGATGCGCCATAGATCCAGGCCCGGTCGCCCAACGTCTTTCCGTATGCCTGG
>JAAXGO010000059.1 GCA_012267425.1 Rhodothermales bacterium | reverse complement strand
GTTCTTCGCTGGCCGAGACCCGCCTCACTGTGCGGTGCATGGATGAGCGTCCCTAACTGCATGTCTGAGGCTTGGGCTACTACACGTCTGTAGCCTTCTTCCTGGTCCGGGGATTCGGGCATGTCTAGGAAGACGATGTTGGGCCGGAAGAAGGAGCCCCGCAGCACTTGCATGCTCGTAATAAGCCCCTCAGAGAACGAATGACTGTCCACGGACATGGACGAAGCGAACACGGCACGCTCCCGAAATGCCCTCGTGAGATTTTCAAGCTCCGGTGTGAGTCCGGGACTTCCCAGGCCCAATAGCTTCACCGAGCCCTTTGGATAGGTGAGGTTCTCGATGAATGAGAAGGCCCCACGCAGTTGCACGACATCTTCGACGGGTACCAGGAGGTTCGGCTTCCAAGCCCGTTCTTGCATCGACGGCATGTCGGTCACCTTCTTTGCCGCCCATTCCGACAGGGACACGAAGAGACCGCTGCGAACATCCTCGAACGGAGCATCCAACGTCCGTCGTGTCAATAGGCCGTAGCATAGGACGACCACTGCCACGGAGACAAGGCTAATCGCCGGGTTGATAATGAACATGGCGAAAAGAGAACCGACAAGCCCGCACACGGGCACGATGCGGGGTACGCGCAGAAGCGGGCGGAAGCTGACCAAACCGAGACTCTGTTCGATCAAGACGACCACGTTGAGCATTGCGTACGTGATCAGAAAGAACATCGTAATAATTGGAGCAATGGCATTCAGGTCGCGCGCCAGGAGGGTAACGAAGACCACACCGCCCGTAATCAGCATTGCGTTGCGGGGCTCGCCCGAGACGTTGAGTGCTCCAATCCACGTGCCGCGTGGGATCACTCGGTGCTCCCCCATCGCCTGCAGAATGCGTGCGGATCCGACCATCGAGGCCAGCGCGGAAGAGAACGTTGCTCCGAACACGCCCGCCACGACGAGAGGCCCCCACGCCGCCTTGTCGATCATGACATAGTAGTTCTCGACGAGCTCGTCGGGCGAAGCCGACCGCACCACCCAGTATCCGAGAAGGAGATAGACCACCAGACTCACTCCGATGGCAGCCATCGTTCCGCGTGGGATGCTGCGGCGTGGGTCTTTAAGTTCACCCGACATGTTGGCTCCCGCCATGATGCCGGTGGCT
Source organism: Rhodothermales bacterium (assembly GCA_012267425.1). Taxonomy (GTDB): domain Bacteria; phylum Bacteroidota; class Rhodothermia; order Rhodothermales; family Bin80; genus Plut-88865. Next base: position 29,554 of record JAAXGO010000059.1, on the reverse strand, counting down.
GCGGGAAAAAACACCGCGAACACGATCCAGAAAGACGTGCCGGAAAAGTCGTCTTCCGGCGAGCCACGAAACGTGCCCCACAGCCCGACGCCGGTCACGTCGTACTGCATTGATCCCTGGAATGCCGCCGCAGCGATGGAAACGAGCGAGCCGGCGATTACAGCCATAATCAAGTACTGAACACGAATGGCCAGATCGGCACTCTTGTAGGCGATTGCCCAAATTGTCAGGAAGATGACGAGATCGACAACGAAGGCAGGATGGTGGGGAAAAATCCATATCCAGGCCTCGCGGAAGCCGAAGATGTAGAGCGTGATCGCAAAGGCCTGCGACAGGTAGCGGGGGATTCCCAGGCTGCCGCCGACTTCAAGGCCCAGCGACTGGGAAATGATGGCGTACGCCCCTCCCGCACCGATCCGGATGTTGGAGGTGATTGACGACATCGAAAGCCCGGTGCAGATCGTGATGGCGTATGCCAGCATGATGATCAGGAATCCGCCCAACAGGCCAGCATTGCCGATTACCCACCCTTCGCGCAGGTACATGATCACTCCGAGGATCGTTAGCAGCGTTGGCGTGAATACACCACCAAAGGTGCCAAAGCGCCGCCGATTGTCGGACGCGGAGTCTTGGATGTCCTTGGTGAGGCGACTCATGGATTGACGTTCGGATACTCCGATGGTCGTGTGATCTCAAAATCGCTGGCGGCGCTGCACGCCTCCGGAATGCCGTCAAAGTACGACTGGGAATCAGTCTTTGTATGCGAGGCTCGTCGGCTGAAGATAGTTTGGCTACTGACGGTATACGCATTCTTGACCGTTGTCCGCGAAAACCTGGATGAGGCATAGGAGCACGAATTCTGCGCATCGCTATTTTGCCCGTGATCCGAGAGGGCGTGACCAAGGCCCGGAAGCTGGCTGCCGAGCGGGGGATGGGCGTGGCAGATATCATAGCATGATATACCGGGCCGCATTCTCGTCCCGCTACTTCTCGCTCTCCGCGAGGGACGTAATGATGGACTCACACTTGCGTAAGGATGTGATTACAGATTTTGCCGTTACCGATGCTCACAGGACGGACGGGGTGGAGCGCGCTGCTGTAGAGCATTTCCGTAGATTCACTCGAGCTGCAGTAAGACGAGACTGCCCATGCGAGTTGCCATCCTGACCAACGAGTTTCCACCCCATATTTATGGCGGAGCCGGTGTACACGTCGAATACTTGACGCGTGAGCTGGTGGGCCTCAACGGGGTTGATGTCGACGTGTACTGCTTCGGTGACCAGAATTTGCTGGAGGGTAACCTGACGGTTCGTGGGGTGGAGGCGGGACCAGCCTCCAAAGTCCAAGATCCGCGCCATGCAAAGATCTTCGGCACGCTCAGCCGCAACCTCCGGACTGCGGGCCTTGTGCACGGGGCAGACATTGTCCATTGCCACACATGGTACTCGCACTGGGCGGGGTGCCTCGTCAAGCAACTGACGGGGGCAAAGCTCGTCCTAACGACCCATTCGCTCGAGCCTCACCGTCCTTGGAAGGTCGAGCAGCTGGGTACCGCATATCAATTGAGTGCGTGGCTTGAGCGCACAGCGTATAAAAATGCAGACGGCGTCGTAGCCGTCTCGCCGTCGATGAAGAGCGACGTCCATGCGCTCTACGGGGTCTCACACGACCGTATCCGCGTCATTCCGAACGGCATTGATCCGGACGAATACCGTCCGACATTCGACAAGGGCGTACTCGAGAAATACGGGGTGGATGCTACCGTGCCGTTCGTACTCTTCGTCGGGCGCATCACGCGGCAGAAAGGCATTATCCACATCGTCGATGCCATGGAATACCTGCATCCAGGCATTCAGGTGGTCCTTGCCGCCGGGGCTCCCGATACTCCAGACATCGAACGCGAAATGACCCGGCGCGTCCAAGCAGCACGCAAGCGGTCAGACCGTAAAATCGTCTGGATAAGCGACATGCTGCCAAGAGCAGACATAATTGCGCTATATACACACGCCGCCGTTTTTGCCTGCCCATCAGTCTACGAACCGTTCGGGATCATTAACCTGGAAGCCATGGCGTGCGAAACGGCGGTCGTCGCGTCGAATGTCGGCGGCATACCCACCGTTGTGAAGGACGGCGAAACAGGAATTCTCGTACCAGTCGACACCGACGGCCAGAAGCCACGTGACGCAGGGGCATTTGCCCGCTCACTCGCAGACGGAATCAACCAGCTCATGGCCGATCCTACCAAGCGCGCAGCATTCGGCAAGAACGGCCGGGAGCGCGTACTCAAGAAATTCTCGTGGCGCGCAATTGCCACGCAGACGCTGGCATACTACGAGAGCCTGATTTCTACTTCTCACTCACGCTCGAAAACCAGTCCACGTTGCGTGTCAGGTACATTGTAAGAGCAAGAACGACGAAGAGCCCGACGCTGCCAACCAAGAGCGCGTAGTCCTCCAACTGCAATACGAGGAATACGAAGGCGTACAGAATCACCAAGACACCACCGGCAATGGTACTCAAATGCTGGCTGGAAAAGACGCTCTTAACATAAGCCACGACTGTTAGCGTCGTGACGGCACCACCGACCGCGTAGGCCGCATTAAATGCCATGAGCTCCGAGAGAGACAAAAGGAGAGTGTAGAATAGGCACAGGGCCATCCCGATCAGAATGTACTGGAAAGGGTGTGCCCGCTTGCCGTAGCGGACTTCCACCAGGAAAAAGGCGAGAAACGTAAGGACAATCACCAAAAGCGCGTACTTTGCAGCGCGCATGGATTTCTGGTAGTGATCCACGCCGACGAGGAGTGTCACGCCGAAGGCAGAGTCCTCGATGCCGGTTGTCGAATCGGCCCATTGCTGCGGATACGGGCGATTCAAATGGAGTACTTGCCATTCGGCAGTGAAACCGTCGTCGGTGACGGTTCGCTGATCGGGCAGGAAGGCGCCGTCGAAACTCGGTGAAGACCAGTCGGACGTCAGACTGACAGTAGTCTCCCTGCCGACGGGGATGAAATCAAGCGAATGGCTTCCCCTCAGACTGACGTCGAATCGGAATGAGTGCGGCTTATCCGCGTCCGGTACACGGGTGCCGATGCCGCTTTCGATGACACCCTGCGGCTCCACACCAGCATCGAATGCAAAGGGTGTCTCGTTCCAGTGAAGCGTTACACCGTCTTCGATGCCGCGCATGTCCGTGATACCGACGGCAACAGAGGCTTCGTCCCACAGGATGCTGTCCACGTCCCAGTCGGAGAAATCCACCCCCGCGAAGTGTCCCGAATACGAAAGCTCCGTGCGATATACGACGACTTCGTAGATACCACGGTATCGAATTTCCGGGATTACGGTACCCTCCACGTCCAGAGAATCGGGAAGAAAGTATGCATGCCGCGTGAGTATGGAGACGGGCTCGTCTCCCGAGCGAAGTATTTCGCGGAACGGCACGATGAGAATAGGCCCGGTAATCTGCTGCGCATTCCCCCAGCTCTGCTGGACCTCCTGCGCGGCCAATTCCTGCGTTTCGCCTCGCTCCCGGATAAGCTCCCGGATGAATAGGGATGGGATGAAAAGGAGAAGCGTCAGTATTCCCATCACCACCATTTTGACGGTGACGGAGTCCCGGATCCACCGGTTGACCCGATCGAAGGAGGAAGGTGTATCCATTGTCGTACGTGTTGAATGTGATTCCGCCGCCTTAACGTGACACTTCCCCGTGCGCGTTACACTCCGGCTCCGGCTCTGAGTAATGCTCCACCGGGCGGCACGTACATATCAGGTTCCGATCGCCCTGTGCGTTGTCCACGCGGCGGACGCTCGGCCAAAACTTGTTGCTTTGTGCCCACGGTGCGGGGAATGCGGCCTTGACGCGATTGTACGGCCTGTCCCATTCGTCGGAAGTCACCATCCCTGCTGTGTGCGGCGCATGCTTGAGCACGTTGTCGTGCGGATCGGCCAGCCCGATGCCGACTTCCTGGATTTCACTCCGAATGGCGAGCATCGCATGGCAGAAGCGGTCTAACTCAGCTTTGTTTTCGCTTTCTGTCGGTTCGATCATGATTGTACCCGCGACGGGCCAGGAGACCGTCGGAGCATGGTACCCGTAGTCGATGAGGCGCTTTGCAACGTCGGTTTCCGTGATGCCGTAGCTGCGCCGGAAAGGGCGGAGATCAAGAATGAATTCGTGTGCTACGTGCCCTTTTGTGCCCCTGTAGAGCACGTTATAATGCGTCCCGAGCCTGTGGGCCAGATAATTGGCGTTGAGAATCGCCGTTTTCGACGCACGTGTGAGGCCGTCGACACCCAAGAGGGCGATGTAGGCCCAGGAAATGACCAGGATGCTCGCACTTCCCCACGGAGCTGCCGACACAGGTCCGATCGCACTTTCGGAGACGGTTGTCAGTGTTGGGTGAGAGGGCAAAAACGGTTTCAGATGAGCGGCCACGCAGATGGGCCCCATCCCGGGCCCACCACCTCCGTGCGGGATGGCGAACGTCTTGTGTAGATTAAGATGGCACACGTCCGCCCCAAAGTCGCCCGGTCGGCACAGTCCAACCTGGGCATTCATGTTGGCTCCGTCACAATATACCTGCCCACCTCGCTCGTGGATGACGTCGCAAATCTCGCGGACATGCTCTTCGAAGACGCCATAGGTGGACGGGTACGTGATAATGAGCGCTGCAAGACGGTCCCGGTGGTGCTCCGCCCGCGCACGCAGGTCGTCGAGGTCAATGTCGCCGTCGTCAGTAGTTCGCACGACGACGACCTTCATGCCCGCCATGACGGCGCTGGCAGGGTTGGTGCCGTGCGCGGAGTCGGGTACGATACAGACGTTGCGGTGCCCCTCTCCTCGGCTTTCGTGCCAGGCACGAATGACCAGCAACCCGGCATACTCGCCGCTTGCACCAGAATTGGGTTGCAGCGACACGCCGTCGAACCCCGTTATCGTCGCGAGCCAGTTTTCCAGGTCACTAAAAATCACGTCGTAGCCCGCCGCTTGCTCGCGAGGCGCGAAGGGGTGCAGTTTGTTGAATCGTGCCCAAGTCAGCGGCATGAGTTGGGCCGCCGCGTTGAGCTTCATCGTGCACGATCCGAGCGAAATCATGCTTGTCGTCAAGGACAAGTCCCGCGACGCTAGACGGTGCAAATAGCGCATGAGCTCTGTCTCGCTGTGGTAGCGATTGAAGACATCATGTTTCAGAAAGTCGGTCCGTCTGCCGTGCTTGCCCCTGTAGCTCGGCGCCATGTCTCGCGCAATGTCCTCTGCGGTAAACGGAATCTCTCTGCCCGCCGCTTCGCCGAATGCAAGGAAAAGGTCGTTGAGGTCACGAGCCAATACAGTTTCGTCGAGCGCGATGCATACCGTGCCGTTTTCGAGGTACCTGATGTTGATGTGCCGTGCCTCCAGGCACTCTCGAAGCGGCGGCTCGGCTCCCGCGATGCAGATGGTATCGAAAAATTCCTTGTGGACGAGGTCGTAGCCCAACCGGAGGAGGCCGCGGGCCAGAACACGGGTGCATTCGTGTACGCGGCGGGCGATGCCTCGTAAACCGTGTGGGCCGTGATAGACCGCATAGGCACCTGCCATGACTGCCAGTAAAACCTGTGCCGTGCAGATGTTGCTTGTCGCGCGGGCCCGCTTGATGTGCTGCTCCCGCATCTGCAGCGCCATTCGTAGTGCGGGCCGCCCATCCGCGTCCACGCTCATGCCGATGATGCGCCCTGGCACTTGCCGCTTGAAAGGCTCCCTCGTCGCAAAGTAAGCGGCGTGCGGCCCGCCGTATCCCAACGGAACGCCGAATCGCTGTGTGCTGCCGACGACTGCATCCGCGCCGAAGTTGCCGGGTGCCCGGAGCAGCGTGAGGCTGAGAAGATCCGCTGCCACAACGACCAGGGCACCCACCTCGTGAGCCTCGTTGCAGAATGCCTCGTAGTGATAGATAGCACCGTCAGTTGCCGGATACTGCACGAGTGCCCCGAACATGCGGTCCGACAGTGCTGCCTCGCAGTGATCGCCGACTTCGACATGTATGCCGAGTGGAGCCGCGCGGGCTTGTACTACGGCGATTGTCTGGGGATGGCACGCGTCGGAGACGAAAAACGTGTCTCGCGCGCTCCTGCTGGCCAAGCGATGGAACATCATCATGGCCTCGGCAGCTGCCGTTGCCTCATCCAACAGCGAGGCGTTGGCAATCTGCATCGCGGTTAGATCGATGATCGCGGTCTGGAAATTCAGGAGTGCTTCGAGGCGTCCCTGCGAAATTTCGGCTTGGTAGGGCGTGTACTGCGTGTACCACGACGGATTCTCAAGAACGGCGCGCTGAATGGCGGCAGGTGTAATCGTGTCGTGGTACCCCATGCCGATGAAGGACCGGAAAACCCGGTTCTTTCCAGCGATGTGACGCAGGTCCGATAGCAACGCTTGTTCCGTTCGCGCCGGAGGCAAATCGAGCGCTCCTTGCGCGCGGATGGAGGTGGGAATAGTCCGTTCGACGAGGGCATCCAACGACGGGAGCCCGAGCGTCGAAAGCATTTCACGGGTCTCTTTGTCCGAAGGCCCGACATGACGGTCCACGAAACCGTCGGTAGAGCCCAGATTGATAGCCATTGGGTCCTTACTTGGGGGCGGAATGTTGTGGCGCGCCGCCTGCAATTCCTACCGCACCGCGCAGTTTCCGTTCTCCCGGTAGGGGGCCGATGCGCTGAAGCGCCAACCGCGCCGCTTCCTTCTCGGCGTGCTTTTTGCTGCCACCTTCACCACGCCCGAGAGGCATGTCCTCAATCGAAACGACCACCGTAAATGTCCGGACATGTCCAGGGCCACGCGTTTTGATGACCCGATACTGGGGCTGCCCCCACCCGTTCGCCTGCGCGAGTTCGAGGAGCAAACTCTTGAAGTTGTCATCTTCTGCAGCGAGGCGGGCAAGATCTGTGGTTTCAAGGACCACGCGGCGGATGAAGCGGCGGGCTGCCTTCACGCCCCGGTCGAGGTACAGTGCACCGATGACTGCCTCGAAGGTGTCCGCAAGAACTGATGCCGTTTCACGCCCACCGGAGCGCTCGAATTCGTCGCTCATCACAACCATCTTGCCCAGCCCGAGCTCCCGGGCCCGCGCAGAAAGGGCCTGGCCGCTGACAAGCTTGGACCGCAGAGTGGTAAGGTATCCCTCAGGTTCGTAGGGGAATCGGTTGTAGAGGTATTCTGCCACGATGAAGCCGAGCACGGCATCGCCTAGATACTCGAGTCGCTCGTTTGAACGATACGCGTGCAAGGACCGTCTGCGCAGCACGGACCGGTGCCGGAGGGCTTTTTCGTAGAGTGCACGGTCACGGCAGCGCACGCCTAGGACGCGCTCTAGGTCGGAGCGGCGTCCTAGGAGCCGTGGCATCGCCTCACGGAGTGTACGTATCACGGCGTGTCCTTGAAACCTGGTGCAAATTGGATCCTAAAATACACCGCGCGTGCCCGTCGTATCCGGACTGGATGTAAAACACTAAACAAACGTCGCAATGGGCTGGGTCTGGGTATTGATTCCTCTGACGTTCATCTTGCTGTGGCCCATCAATGAATGGATCGAGTTCAAGAAGAAGCAAGTGAAACTCGGTGCTTCAACCAGCGATCTGGAGCAGCGTGTGGATACGCAGCAGCAGGAGCTCTTACACGCACTGCGGCGCATCGAAAACCTCGAATCCATAGTGGCCAATGAGGTTTTCGAAGACTTTGAAGACCAGAAGCACGTCATTATCGGGGAGCCAAGCGACGCAGAGCGCATCGAGCGGCTGTCTCGTCGTTTGAGGATATAGTTCATGCCATTACTTCTTTTCATGGGAGCGATTGCCGTCATTGTAGCGGCGGGAATTTTTCTCCTGTGGCGAGCGGTTGATAAACGTGTACAGGATACTGACGGAGAATACACACTGGAGGATCTAGCGCACGTGTTGGAGACGACCATCGCCGAACAGAAGCACCTGAAAGGCCGTGTAGAGTACCTCGAAGCGATCGTGGCTGCCGAGCCGCTGGAAGACGAGTCGCAGGCGTCCGGCACCGTGAGCCGGGTTCCTACCAGGTAAGGCCTACCAGGGTAATCATTAGCCTGTGTGGGCCAGAATTGTCGTCCTACCGGGTGAATGCGGGTGTACACGGCGCAGGTGATTTCGGTGCCGAGGGTCTCGGACACCTGCATGGGGGATATTTTTTCGGTTGGAATGAGAAGTCGTAGGTTCCTTTTCCCGGCGGGCGGATTATGGCTGCCTGCGCTTTAGAAAGGCCGAAATCGCGCAGAGGTGTGGCCAAAGCCTCCGTACGAGGCGAGGCAGGTAACGGAGGTATATTCTGCCAGTCTTCCGCTGCCAATAGTGCGGCTCTGGAATGGTCTTCCGGTTGCTCATGTGATGGGTTTAGCAGCTGGCCCGCCGGTGCATCGACAAGCAGCGGGTGAAGTGCTTGTCGACCAGAAACCGCAATGCTACCACACGACGGGCTTCCCGCTTCCTTTCCATCGTCACCGGAATGTCACTGAGGCTGCTTACATCAGCGATGGCGGGCTTGAGTACTCCCTGAAAAAACCTTCTTAAGATCCGGGCAAAGGATCTGAGGCTCTATCACGAGGCACACCTAAGCCGAAGTTACAGCGTCAGATGGCCTGAATTCCGCTGGAACTTCGGCCTAACTGCGCGAACGACTTTCAGCGGTCCCTTAATAAAGACTCGCCGGTTTGTGGGGAAGATCGACGATGGTGACCCGTGATTTCCCATCGTTGGTCTAGCAGCCCACAAAAAGCTCGTCCTTGCCGCACACAGAATCATTGCCGCAAACAGGCAGTTCCTCGTGATGCGCTACCTTATATGCGGCAGGTCTCAATCCGGGTCACGAGGACTCCCTTAGCCCCAAGCTCTTCGAGCGCATCCAGGATACGATTCGTGTCCCGGCGCCGGGCCATAGCCTTGATGGCCACCCAGCCGGGCTTGCTCAGTGGTGCAACGGTGGGCGATTCGATCCCTGGAGTGATCGCGCATGCAGCCTCTACGCAGCTTTCGGCACAGTCGTATTCGATCATGACGAATTCCCGGGCGACGGTGATGCCTTTAAGCCGCTTGACGAAAAGTCCCACCGTATTGCCCACAGTTGCGCCGCCGCCGCGCGCGACAAGTATTGCTTCGGTTTCGAGAATCGGCTTGCCAATACGCTTAAGACCCGCATCTTCGAGTGTCCGGCCCGTCTGAACGACGTCGGCGATGAGGTCGGCGACTCCGAGCTGGATAGAGATTTCCACGGCGCCGTCCAAGGGTACCACCCGTGCCTTGATCCCGCGACGCTGGAGGTCATGCCGGAGTAGTCTGGTATAGGAGGTGGCGATGCGCAGCCCGCCGAGTGCATCGGGCGTTACCTCGAAGTCGCGAGGCGCGGCATACGCGAAGTGGGCACGCCCGAAGCCGAGTGCAAGAAGCTCCACGAGGTCCATCCCACTGTCAAACAGCATGTCGCGTCCGGTGATTCCGAGATCGAGTGTCCCGTCGTTGACATACGTAGCGATATCGCGCGGACGCAGGAAAAGGAATCGTACGTCGTTGGACACGTCACGCACAGTGAGTTCGCGTCCCGAACGCTTACAATGATATCCAGCCGAACGAATGAGATCGATGGCACCGTCGGCCAACGCACCTTTGTTTGGGAGGGCCACCTGCAGCATTGTGGAGTCTTTACAGCCGCCGGTAGACGTCGTCGAGCGTCAGGTCGCAGGCAAGCATCATGACCTGGATGTGGTAGAGGAGTTGGGCGATTTCTTCGGCCGCCCGATCGCGATCCTCGTACTCGGCAGCCATCCATACTTCGCCCGCTTCTTCGAGGATTTTCTTACCGATGGCATGTTTGCCGGAGGCAAGGGAGCGGACGGTTGCCGAGTTTGGGTCGCAAGCAAGGGCCTTGCGCTGCAGCTCAGCGAATAGTTCTTCGAATCGCTTCACGGAGAGTAGTTTTGAACCGCACGCAACCTAATATGCTCCGCCTTTAATTGAAACGGACGTTCATCAAAATTGGCCGTGAAGAGAGTACTCCACGCCGTTAGCCTGGCATTCCTCGCCATTCCTGTTGTCGCACAGCGCCCGACGATTTACGACCGGATGCAAAGCGAGGGCCGAGTCAGCTACACGATCCAGGCGGTGCTGGACGATGTGGCGCGTACCGTGCACGGAAACCAGCGCGTTACGTGGCGCAACCCGGACAAAGTCGAAGTCGGGATGCTGGAGTTTCATCTGTACCTGAACGCGTTCCTCAACGAAAGGTCGACCTTCATGCAAGAAAGCGGTGGTGTACATCGTGGCCAGAGTTTGCAGAAGTCAGACGGAGGTATCACGATTGACAGGCTCGCGACGCAGTGGAGTGATCTGACTGACCACATCACGTTCATTCAGCCCGACGACGGCAACGCCGATGACCGGACGGTAGCGCGCGTCGTGTTGCCGGAGCCTGTCGGTCCGGGAGAGACTATCGAATTGGACATGCGCTTCACCGCCCGTCTTCCTGAAATCACGGCGCGGACCGGGTGGAAGATACGAGATGACGGCACGCCGTTTTTCATGGTGGCGCAGTGGTTTCCGAAACTCGGTGTCTATGAAGTCCCCGGACAACGCTTCGTACCCCGCGATGCGCCACGCGGGTGCTGGAATACCCATCAGTTCCATGCAAACGGCGAGTTCTATGCTGATTTCGCTGCGTACGACGTAACGATCGACGTCCCTAAAGATTTCGTGGTTGGAGCGACCGGCGTGCGCATCTCGGAGCATGTCGACGCGGGCAGGCGAATTCTCGTCTACCATGCCCTCGATGTGCACGACTTCGCATGGACCACGAGCCCGGCGTTTCTCGAACTCACGGACAACTGGCGCCACGTCACGTTGCGCCTCCTTCTGCAGCCCGAACACCGGGGGCAGGCACAGCGTCATTTCGAGGCTGCCAAGATCGCTCTCGAAAAGACCGACGAGCTCCTCGGAGTCTATCCGTATACGTCACTCACGCTCGTTGACGGATTAGGAGGCGCCAACGGGATGGAATACCCGACTCTCATTACGCTCGGTACTACGTACGGGCTGCCGACGTGGCTGCGGCCACTCGAGCTCGTCACCGTGCATGAGTTTACCCATCAGTATTTCTATGGACTTCTAGCCTCTCACGAAGCCGAGGAGGCATGGCTCGATGAAGGGATGACGTCCTACGTGGAGGCCCGCATCGTCGACGAAGTATGGGGTCCCGGTTCGGTGCTGGATCTGTTCGGGCTGCGGATCGACGATGGACCCGGCCAGCGGGTCCTGTATGAGCGTTTTTCGCCTCGGGGTGCACTTTTTACGCGGTCGTGGGAATACCCGTCAAATTCCGATTACGTTGCCGTCTCGTACATGAAAGCCTCCACGGTGCTGCACACCTTGGAAGGCTACTTGGGCGAAGATGCAATGCGGCGCTTTTTGCGCACGTACGTTGAAACTTGGCGGTTCAGGCATCCGACTACGCGTAACGTACAGGAGGCAGCCGAAACCGCATCTGGCAAGGACCTTACCTGGTTCTTTGACCAATACGTCTACGGAGAGGCGACCGTCGACTACTCTGTCGATACCCTCTACGTAATGTCCGACCTAGACGGAGGCTTCAGGAGCACCGTGCGCCTGAGCCGACTCCATGGCGGCACATTCCCGCAGGTAATCGAAGTCCGGTTTGAAGACGGATTCGTGCAGCGTGTGGAATGGAACGGAATTACTGCCCAAAGGACATTAACATTTGACCACAGGGCACCTGCCGTCGATGCGCACATCGATCCAGACAATCTCATCTGGCTCGATGTTAATCGCCTCAACAACCGCCAGACCCTGAGCGATTCCGGTGTCTTTGCGCGCCGGACACTCGTGAAGGTGTCCGCATGGCTGCAACAGGTACTTTTTGCTGCTGCGGCACTGTTTTGAGACCGAGCATGATAGGTCGCCTCTTCGCGTTGGGCATTGAAGGTCTGCGGCGCCGCTTTGGGCTTGCCATGCTCGTGTGGGGAGCAAACTTGGCCGTCGCGCTTGCTATTTCCGTCCCTGCCATAACGGCGCTCAACTCCATTGTCGGTCCTTCCGGTTTTGGGGATGATCTTGCACGGTCGTTTGATCTCGTACTCTGGTCGGACATTTTGGACAGAACCTCTCTGGACGGTCTTTTGCACTTCGTCTGGATTATCCCGACGTACATGATCTGGAAGAGCCTGCTGGCCGCCGGGCTGCTCCATGCATTGGCAGGCAGTGGCACCGGGTCGTTTGTGCAAGGAATACGACGCTTCTGGGCACGGAGCCTCGCAATCGGCCTCGTGTTCTTGCCTGTAGCAGTTCTCGGTGTAGTGGGGGCGGTGCTTTCAGGCGTGCTTCTTTCCGCCGTGTGGACCGGTGAAGTTGCGCGCTTCTGGATCGGCGTGGTTGTGATCCCCACGCTCATCTTCTGCATACTGGCGGCCGTGATACTCCTCAGAGACGTGGCGAGGGGCGTGCTGGTCGTGCAAGAACAGCCTGTATGGACCGCCGTCGCAGCTGGCTTCATGCGTCCGTTCCAGCGGGGCGCGATTGCTGCGGTTTACGGTGCATGGCTTCTTGTAACCGCATCGACGATCGCGCTTTGGCCGGTCGTGGAAATGCACGTTGCCCAGTCGGCGGTCACACTATTTCTTAGCCTGCAGGCACTTCTGTTTTGCCGTGCGGCCGCTACCGTCGCATGGCACGCAAGCCTGGCTGCCGTCTGCGACGAGCCTTCAGTTCCTCATGTCGGCGAAGGCAACTGATGGCTGAGTGACAAGGTCCCCGAGGGTGTCTAGTATCGTAATGGCTGGCAATGCGCGGTCCTGTACAGCATCGTTGACGTACGCCGCGAGCGCCAAGCGCTCGGACGCATGGATTTCCTGATCGTCAAGAGCCTGCATGATTTTGCCCCAGACGGGCTCGTCAATCTGGCCCTGGACGTACCGGGTGAAGAGAGAGCGCATCGGAGCGTTGCGCGTCCGAATAGGTTCCATTTTGAGCCTCCCGTAAATTGTAGGCAATTACACGGTAATACACCAAAAACCACGCCAAAGCGGAACCGGCAGGCCGTGGAAAGCACGAAAAATCGTTTTGTGGACCGAGGGGACGAATTATTACCCCTAAACCAGCAAGAGATCCTCTAAACGCCGACCACTGAGTCAGACAGTGCCGACAGGCATGTCGAACCAGTGCTGCACGTCCGTTTCAATTGTTTCGAGATACGTCCGGTGCGAGAATTCATTCGTGCAGCGGTCGTAAATGTAGTCCTTGCCCCACTCGGTGCCGTGCTCCGCGACGGCGGCAATGGACTCGAGTAGGTATCCCAGATCCGCGTCGGACATGGTTGGGTGTAGCGACAGGCGCACCCAGCCCGGACGTTCAGACTGGTCGCCTCGCTCGATCAATTCGCACATGTGCTGCGAATTGGCGTACGTCAATTCGAGGAGGTAGTGGCCATACGTGCCCGCACACGAACAGCCTCCGCGCACCTGAATGCCGAACCGGTCGTTGAGAAGCCGAACAGCGAGGTTGTAGTGCATTCCGTCGATGCAGAACGAGATGATCCCGAGCCGCTCGGCATCGTCTTCCGCCAGCACGCGAATCCCGTTGATGCGCCGGAGGGCCGGCAGCGCGCGCTCGAGCAATTCGCGCTCGCGCGCCAGGATGTTGGCGGTTCCCATCGCTTCCTTGAGCCGAATGGCAAGCGCCGTTCGGATTGTCTGCAGAAACGCCGGCGTGCCGCCGTCTTCCCGCCCTTCGATGTCGTTAATGTAGGAGTGCTCACCCCAGGGATTCGTCCATTTGACGGTGCCACCGCCTGGCACGTCGGGCACGGTGTTTTCGTAGAGAGCGGACGTAAAGATCAAGACGGCGGCAGAGCCTGGGCCACCGAGAAATTTGTGCGGCGAAAAATAGACGGCATCGAGTCGGGCCTCCGGGTCCTCCGGATGCATGTTGATATCTACGTACGGGCCCGACGCCGCAAAGTCCACGAAACACCATCCGCCGTGGCGATGCATGAGGCGTGAGAGATCATAGTATGGCGTCGTGATTCCCGTGACGTTGCTGCAGGCGGTGAATGCGCCGATCTTGAGTGAACGGTCCGCATACTCTTCCAACGCCGCTTCCAGGTTGCCGGGATCTACAAGGCCATTGTCGTCGGGTGGAAGCCACTCCACGTCCGCTATCGTCTCCAACCAGGACGTATGGTTGGAGTGGTGTTCCATGTGCGTGACGAAGACGACGGGACGTTCTGCCGCCTCAAGCTTCGATGCCATTGGCGCACGCTCTGGAATGCGCAGTCCGAGGATGCGTTGTAGCTTGCTGATGACACGCGTCATCCCTGAACAGGCCGTGATCAGGATGTCGTCCGGCGCGGCGTTGACGTGGTCCCGGATACACTTGCGGGCGTAGTGGTACGCCTTCGTCATGGATGTTCCGGTGACGCTCGTTTCCGTATGAGTATTGCCGACGAACGGACCGACATCGAAGCGCATTGCCTTCTCGATCGGACCATAGAGCCGCCCGCTTGCGGTCCAGTCGGCATACACGATGCGTCGTTTGCCGTACGGCGTGTCGAACCGCTGATCGTGCCCGAGGATATCCCTTCGAAACGGCTCGAACCACCGCTCGAGCGACATATCATTCGCACGGCTCACCGCGTGCCTCAAACGGTTCGGAAGCACTTTCATGATCGTTTGGAAGGGGTTTCGGGGTTACATAAGATATGCGTCACAATGCAGGCGGACTTACTAGCTCAGCACGATCTGTTTACGCAACCGACCTACTGGGATGTTGAGTTGCGTACGGTATTTGCTAACTGTGCGGCGGGCGATTTTAAAACCCCGCCTTGTGAGCAAGGCAGCGATCGCCTCGTCGGACAGTGGACGGGACTTATCTTCATCGTCAATGATCGATTCGATGATCGCTTTGACCTCCTTGTTCGAGATGCTGCCCCCATCCTCGGTGGCCAGACCTTCTGAAAAGAAATACTTCAATTCATAGACCCCGAAATCACACTGGACGTATTTGCCACTGACGACCCGGCTGACGGTCGAGATGTCCATGCCGATGCGCTCTGCCACATTCTTGAGGATCATGGGGCGTAAATGACCTTCGCCGAAGCGAAAAAAATCCCCCTGCAGGTCCACGATGGCTTTCATCACCTTCATCATGGTGAGCCGCCGCTGGTGGATGGATTTGATGAACCACTGCGCCGAATCGTACCTCTCGCGGAGGAATTTTCGGGTGCCTTTGTCGACCGGACTTCGCTGCCCGTCTGAGGTCTGCTTTTCGTCTGCGAGTTGTTGGAGCAGCGCACGGTATGGACGGGAGATACGCAGCTCGGGGGCATTGCGTCCATTGAGCTGAAACAGAAAATCCTCGCCGTCCCGGCGCACGCTGAGGTCAGGTGTGATATAGTTCTGCTCCGCCGTAAATGCCCCTTCACCGGGTTTGGGGTCAAGGCGCAGAATGAGGTCGTTCGCCGCCTTGAGAGCTTCGTCGTCGATGTGCAACTTTTTCTTAATTCGCCCGAAGTGCCTGTTCGCGAAGGCGTCAAATGTTTTTTCGAGAATGCCTATAGCAGTCGCACGTCCAGGAGTGTCATCGGGCAGAACCTCGAGCTGCACGATAAGGCATTCCCGAAGGTTGCGGGCCGCGATGCCGACGGGCTCGAGCGTCTGGATGTGCCGCAGAACTCTTTCGACGTCCTCTTCGGTGAGCGTCTGCCCGTGATTGAAGGCTATGTCGTCGACGATGGACGCTACAGGCCGCCTCATGTAGCCGTCTTCGTCGACCGATCCGATGATCTGGTCCGCAACGAGCATTTCCAACGGATCCAGCTTGAGGAAGGCCTGCTGAGCTCTTAGATGTTCGACGAGGCTGGGGCGCGCGGCCATCGGCAATTCGCGCAGCTGGTACTCGGTGCTGCTCCGATCCTCCTTCACCTTGTATCCGGAGAGGTCGTCGCCTCCAGCCAAAAGCTCGGCCCAGTCGTACTCGTCCTGACTCGTGGAGGCGTCTTCGCCCGGCGGTTCGGTCGCCACAATCACTTCTTCCGCAAAAGTGCCTTCTTCAAGAAGCGGATTAGATTCGAGTTCAGACTGGATGCGCTGTTCGAGTTCCAGAGTCGGAAGCTGCAGTAATTGAATGTACTGTATCTGCTGTGGCGAAATCTTTAGCTGTTGCTTGAGGTGTTGTCCGAGGTGCAACATTGGTTCCACCCGTACCCGAAAGCCGTGTTTGATTATACTGTACCGAACGTAAATCGGGTGAGAATGTTTGTAGGCCTCTATCCTCCGACATAGTGCTGTCATGGATCAACGACCCGGCGCGATCTCCGGAATCCAGCGTGAAGCGGACATGGAAAAGCTGCTGCGTCCGCGCACGCTCGACGAATTCGTAGGGCAGCAGAGAATCAAAGACAATTTGCGCGTCTTTATAGCGGCGGCACTCGGCCGGTCGGAGACGCTGGATCACGTTATCCTCTCAGGTCCACCGGGCCTAGGCAAGTGTATTACGGCAGACAGTCTCATCTTGAGTTGCGGCAACTGGGTTCCGTTCGCCCACATTCTTCCGAGGGATCTCCGCGCAGGCGAGTTCAGACCTCTTGCCACAGCGGTCTTTGGTACCCACGGTCCGGAGCACACATCCCACGTCTATGCCAGTGGTCGCGGGCCGACGGTCCGATTGCGAACGGAGGGCGGTCTGGATATTGAAGGCACGCCGCATCATCCCATCCTGGCAGCCGCGCCCGATGGACTCAGGTGGGCGCAACTCGGACAGCTCACGACCGGTGACACGATAGCGACTTTCGCCGGCACGGACGTGCAGCCAAAACGGCAATGCGCGTTGGCGGGAGCAGGCGTGTGGCCGCATGGTGGCTCCCATGTCCGGTCGATCCCACGCGAGGATTCAGCCCACGTTGGCTGCAACGAATGGATCAGGTGGGACGCCGTCGCGGAGCTTGCTGCCTCCGATGCCGAGACGTATGATTTTGTGGTACCCGGGACGCATTCTTTTGTGGCAAATGGGTTTTTCAGCCACAACACGACCCTAGGACATATCATCGCCGAGGAAATGGGAGCGGCGATCAGGACGACGAGTGGTCCAGTTCTCGACAAACCGGCATCAATCGCTGGTGTCCTTACCAATCTACAGGCATCGGACGTCCTGTTCATCGACGAAATCCATCGCTTGAGCCCGGTGGTTGAGGAGTACCTCTACAGTGCCATGGAGGACTACCACATCGACATCATGATCGATTCGGGTCCCAATGCCCGTAGTGTGAAGCTGTTGCTCCCACCGTTCACTCTCGTCGGAGCGACGACTCGAAAAGGTCTGCTGACAGCCCCCCTGCGGGCACGCTTTGGTATTGATTTACGGTACGACTACTATACAGCAGATCAGCTCAAGGCCATCGTCCTGCGCAGTGCCCGCATACTGGGAGTGGCCATTGACGGCGAAGCAGCCCACGAAATTGCCCGCCGTAGCCGTGGCACGCCCCGGATAGCGAATCGCCTTCTGCGTCGAGCACGAGATTTTGCCGACGTGAGAGGTGACGGGCGTATCACGTTAGAGGTCGCCGATTACGCGCTCGCGGCACTGGACGTGGACGAGGAAGGTCTCGACGACATGGACGCTCGTATTCTGCTTACGCTAATCGAGAAATTCGGCGGCGGCCCGACGGGACTTGTCAACCTCGCTGTGTCCGTGGGCGAAGATGCAGGGACGATCGAAGAAGTCTATGAGCCCTATCTGATACAGGAGGGCTATCTGGAGCGTACCCCCCGTGGTCGTGTGGCGACCGCGCGGTCATGGAGTCACTTCGGTGTGGTACGCCCAGAGCGTCCCGGAGAGCTCTTTGGTGGCTGAGGCTGGATTTTGTGACCGGCAGAAGTGGATGCTACCTTTTGTTCCGTTCTCCGATATGAACCGGCTTGACCGATGAAACGGCTTCCGACCGTCTTTCTTGTTCTGTTTATCGCGGCCTGTAGCCCACCGTACGAGGTGGCGCAGCTTGCGTGCGCCGACAACAACGACGGCCTCGTGCTTCCCGACGGCTTCTGCGCAGTGGTTGTGATTGACACGCTTGGGCGGGCGCGCCATATGGCCATCCGTGACAACGGCGATCTGTTCGTGGTTCTCCGTACACCGAGCGAAGAAGGCGGAATCGCCGCACTCCGCGACACGACGGGAGACGGCGTGGCCGACGTTACCGTTTGGATCGGCGATGCCGGTGGTGGCGGTATCCACCTGCGGGGCGACTATCTCTATGTCGCGACCGATACGCTGATTGTCCGCTATCCGATGGCTGCGGGTGAGCTTTTGCCGACGGGTGAAGCAGAGACTGTGGTGTCGGGCTTTGCGCGCCAGCGAAGTCACGCTCTGAAGCCGTTCGAATTTGATGATGCGGGCAGCATGTACGTGAACGTCGGCGCTCCCTCGAACGCCTGTCAGGACCCGTCTCGGACGCCGGGCGTGGTGGGGCAGGACCCATGTCCTTTGTTGGGAGACTACGCGGGAGTCTGGAGCTTTGACGCGGACCGGACGGGCCAGACGATGATGGACGACGGGTATCGCTTTGCCTCTGGCATCCGCAATGGTGTGGCCAATGCCTGGCATCCGGAAGTCGGCAAGCTCTTTGTCGTCCAGCACGGGCGCGACGACCTTCATCGGTTGTGGCAGGACCGTTTTACCGAAGAGCAGAACAACGAGTTGCCAGCTGAGGAGCTCTTTGTCGTCGAGGATGGGTCTGACTTTGGGTGGCCCTACTGCTACTGGGATCATTTCAAGGGACAAAAGCTGCTCAATCCCGAATACGGTGGTGACGGAGTGACCACAGGTCGTTGCGAAGGCATTGGTGTTCCGATTTACGGATTCCCGGCCCACTGGGCGCCGAATGATATGGTGTTCTATCTGGCCGATCAGTTTCCTGCCCGTTACAGGGGCGGGGCATTCGTTGCGTTCCACGGATCGTGGAATCGCGAGCCGGTGCAGAAAGGATACCAAGTCACGTTCCTGCCGATGGACGGAGAAACGCCGATCGGCGAGCATGAATCGTTTGCCGACGGCTTTGCGGGCCCCGACTCTGTAAAAACGTCGAGTATGGCCCGTGCGCGCCCAACGGGCCTGGCAGTTGGTCCCGACGGGTCGCTCTACGTGGCCGATTCACGCAGCGGGCGCATCTGGCGCATCATATACACGGGGTAACACCGCACGTTGATGGCCTCCCCACTCACCGCATTGGCAGACTTTCTTGAGCAGCTTCGCCGCCGCACGTCCGGCGACGTGCGCACGGACGAGTACAGTCGTTTGCTCTACAGCACGGATGCGAGCATTTACCAGGTGAAGCCGCACGGGGTCTTTTTGCCTAAAGTGCCTGATGAGATAGATGCCGCCGTCGAACTGGCGGCACAATATGCCGTCACGCTGCTTCCGCGGACCGGAGGCAGCAGCCTGGCCGGGCAGGCTGTTGGAGAATCGCTGGTGATCGATTTTACGCGGCACCTCAACCGGATTCTAGAGGTCAACCGCGAGGAAAAGTGGGTCCGCGTGCAGCCGGGTGTAGTATTGGACCAACTCAACCTGCACTTGCGCCCATACGGTCTCCAGTTCGGACCCGATCCAGCAAGCAGCAATCGTGCCGCCATGGGCGGCATCGTGTCAAACAATTCAACGGGCAGCCACTCGATCCGGTATGGGATGACCGCCGACTACGTGCGGTCAATGCGCGTGCTGCTCGCTGACGGATCCGCGGCTACGTTTGAGGCACTCGAAGACGGCGGCGTCACAGAGCGCTGTGGGCGAAGCGGCCTTGAAGGGGAGATCTACAGCCGCATGGCGACCCTGACGAGAATGGAGGCGAATCGCTCTGTGATCCGCGCGGGCACGCCGAGACATTGGCGGCGATGTGGCGGTTATAATCTGGACCGTTTCGTGGGCGGTGGCGTGAACTTCCAGGTGGAGGCAGACCATCGCTTCAACCTGGCGCGTCTCGTCTGTGGTGCGGAGGGAACGCTCGCGGTCATCAAGGACGTAACGTTGGATCTTGTGGAGGTGCCCGACGCGAAGGCTCTGGCCATCGTGCAGTTCGATTCTATGGCGGCGGCACTCACGGCGGTTCCCGTCATATTGGAAACGGACCCGTCGGCCATTGAGCTCTTGGATAATCTCGGACTAACACTGTGCCGGGGCGTTCCAGAATATGCCAGATTGCTCGAGCAGTTCATCGACGGCAAGCCAGACTGCATTCTGATTACGGAGTTCTATGGCAAAGACCGAGCTGAACTCTCGACGAAAATCGACAGCCTTCGGGACCACGTTACGAGGCAAGGGGCCGGCGCGACTGCAGTCTTGCCGGTTCTAGACCCGCAACGTCAGGAAGACGTGTGGACAGTGCGCAAGGTCGGTCTCGGTCTCCTCATGAGCATCAAGGGTGACCACAAGCCGATACCGTTCATCGAAGATGCGGCGGTCCCCACGGAGCATTTGGCTTCGTACGTGGCGGAGATCGACCGATTCTGCAGCGGACTCGGGACACGCGTCGCTTATTACGCCCATGCCAGTGCAGGGTGCGTACACATCCGCCCACTGATCAATACGAAGGCGGCCGAGGAAATTGCCAAGCTCCCAGAAATCACGTCGTTCACCGTAGAGCTTCTCCGCGGATACGGCGGAGCATTGTCAAGCGAACACGGAGACGGGCGGGCACGAAGCTGGATCAATGAACGCTTCTTCGGCAAGGACCTGTACCGTCTTTACCAGGAGGTCAAGCGCGCCTTCGACCCGAAGAACATCCTCAATCCGGGCAACGTTGTCGATGCGGGTCCGATGGACTGCAACCTTCGGTTTGGTGCTGACTACGACGTCATTCCGCTTGAAGTTAATCTCGATTTCACTGAGGAAATGGGGTTCCACCGCGCCGTCGAGATGTGCAACGGTGCGGGTATCTGCCGCAAGGAGACCGTCGGGACGATGTGCCCGAGCTACATGGTTACGCGGGAGGAAGAGCACTCGACGCGGGGCCGTGCGAATGCACTGCGCGCAGCGCTGTCGGGGAGGCTCCCGAAGGAAGAGCTCACGAGTCGGCGGATGCACGACGTGATGGACCTTTGCGTCGAGTGCAAGGCGTGCAAGGCGGAGTGCCCGTCGTCGGTTGACATTGCTAAGATCAAGTTCGAGTTCCTGGCACAGTACCATGCCGTACACGGTCCGTCGATTCGCGACCGTATGTTCGGGGGGATCGCGCGGACGTGCCGTATGGCGAGTGGGCCCGTGGCGGCACCGGTCAACGGTCTTCTGCGGATGGGTATTGTCCGGCGCGTGCTCGAAAAAACGGTCGGTATCAGCCGGAACCGCACGCTTCCCGCGTTCGCCCGAACGCCGTTCACGACATGGCTGCGAGAGCGCGCAAAGATCGGGGAGTTCTCGCGCAGGGTGGTGCTGTTCACGGACACGTTCACTACCTATAACGAGCCACACGTCGCCGTTGCGGCCACCGACGTTCTGGAGGCGGCGGGCTTCGAGGTCACGGCGTCGAATCACGGATGCTGCGGGCGTCCGATGATATCGAAGGGCCTTGTTGATGACGCTCGCGCGGCGGCCCGTGCAACGGTTGACACGTTGTTTCCTTTGGCCAAAGCGGGACTTACGATCGTGGGGTTGGAGCCCAGCTGCCTCTTGTCGCTGCGCGACGAGTACCTTTATTTGCTACCTGGAGACGAACGAGTCCAAACGGTTGCAAACGCTGCTGTCACGTTCGAGGAATTCATTGATAGCCTGGCCGAAAAAGGGGAATTCGACGTTCGGTTCACCGCCGCGTCCCGTCGCGTCCTTCTTCACGGGCATTGCCACCAGAAAGCGCTCGTCGGGTCTGCACCGAGTCACCGTATTCTGGGGCTACCTGGCAATTACGAGGTGAGCGAGGTTGATTCGGGGTGCTGTGGCATGGCTGGCTCGTTTGGGTACGAGGCCGAGCACTACGACATTTCAATGCGGATGGCCGAACGTCGCCTCCTGCCCGCCGTTCGCGAGGAAGACGACGATACGCTCATTGTCGCGGCGGGCATCAGCTGCCGCCACCAGATTCGGCACGGCACAGGACGCGTCGCGCTTCACCCGGCGGAGGTGCTGCGCGACGCGGCTGTCGGATGTTAGTGAACCGGAGTCAGCTTCTCCGCTTTGTAGCCGCCCCGTCTGCGATCCTGGTAGAAGAGGAATCCGAAGACAAGGATGAGGATGATGCCGATGGGTGCGAGCATTTGGAAGGACTTGCGACCACCGAAATTGTCCGCGGGGTGCAGAATTTCTCCCGCCTCCGCGACAGTGGTTGGGTCTACACCCAATTTCATTATGCCCTGCAGCGCTTTTGCCGTCGCACCTTCCGGCAGCGCACCGTCGGCCTCGTACGAGTCGAGTACCGTTTGGGTGGTGGTGATGACGTCCGTTATGTCATCGGCCTGCATACCTGCACCGGCGGCAATCGCCGGGTAATCGGCGACGACATTCTGAAATAAAGCGACAGTTGCGGCTTCCGGAATCATTTCGTGACCCTCTCTGTCGGCTATGCTACCGAGCCACGGCGTGACCAAGAACGACGCCAGCATCCCGATGGCCCCCATGACACCAAGTCCGAGTGCGCCGCTTTTGGGGTTTCGTTCAGAGACGAAGCCCAGCATCGTGGGCCAGAAGTAAGCGATTCCGACAGCCCAGACGGCGGCGGTGACAAACGCCATGGCCGTTGTTTCGGCAAGGCTGAACAGATACAGTCCCACCGTTGCCAGAATGGCGCTGGCGAGGAGGATGCCGGTCGGCGTCAGGACACGCACGACCGGGCGGGCCAACAGGCGTAATGTCCCCATGATGCCGAAGACGAAACCGAAAACGAGCAGGCCGGGGACACCGCCGGCTTGTAGCACGGGCGGCACCCGTGCGGAAGGCGGGAGCTCCATCGAAGCCGTAAGGAGCATCATAAGCATCATGACAAGCATGATGGGCGCGAACAGGGCCTTGAACGATTCGCTTACTTTGACGCCAGCGCTGACTCCTTCCGTCGGTGGGAAGATCTCAAAGAGCATCATCATGCCGTACCCGATAGCCGGAATCAGAATCAGGATGAGTTGGCCACGCCAGCCGATGTTCAAGTTCACAAAGATGAGTGTCAAGACGAGCGCGGCAATCAGGTTTCCGTACGGAAACCACATATGAAAATGGTTGAGCTTTGACGTCTTGTTGTTTGGATAGAGCGTGGCGACGAGGGGATTGCACCCGGCCTCGACGAGTCCGGCTCCGAGTCCACACCCCAAGGATCCTGCGACCGCCATTACGTAGCCGTTCGCCGTCATGATCAGTAGTGCACCCACAATGTGTCCGACAAAGGCGCCTCGCACGATCCAGCGCATTCCAATCGTATCACATAGCGGAGAGAAGATGGCCTGGCTGATCGTAAATCCTCCAAAGAAAATTCCTGAGAACAAGCCCAACTGCGCATTCGTGAGCGTGAATTCCTGCTTCACCGAGAAAGCGATGTCGTTTATAACCGTAAAGGCAAAAGCGGTGGTGAGCAGGGCCAGGCAGCTGCCCCAAAAGAGCTTGTTGCGCTTAATCATGAGGTCTCCTCCGTACGTGATGACGTTATTCGCGTCGAGTCTGGTGCGATAGGGACCGGAATATACGACGGGAAGCGGGTATTGCGAGAGCCTGCGTACCTAATGCCCCGTGGGGGTACTTGTCTTGGTGGCGGCATGCTGAAAGGCCGGGTTGCTCGTAGGTCCGCTGACCGACGGATCTGCAGCTCGTCGTATGGAAGAAACGATTGGCATGAAACCACATATCCAAGCTCTTCTGGTGCTATAATCTTGTCCCGATTCGCGGCATGGCAATGGATTTTCCAACACGTGCATCTCCCATAACGCTAATTGCGGAACCTGACCAGAACCGCACGATGGCCAATTTGCCCACCCCATCGACCAACCTCCTCCCCGTACAGGCAATCTCGGATTCATGCCTCCTCGACCTCTGGCTACACGGGAGAGCCTCCGCCACACAGGACGCCTAATGATCTGGCAACCCTCCTGGTGATAGGTCCTATCTCCGAACTGCGCCTCGACACGTTTCGGGGATGGATCGATGGCTTGGGGGCTTGCGCATCGAATGGGATACAACCCCTTCAACGTAGGGGCCGTCGTCAAGCCGTCGAAGATCCGTAACCGTTTCGCACAGCGGATCCTCCCCAAAGGCGTCGTCGGTCGGATCATCCATCACGCTCGACGCCCTCGGGAATTCGCCCTCCTCCTGACCATGTACGCAACGGGAACTCGTGTGAGTGGACTCTCCCGGCTCCGATAAGAAGATCCATCCCCCCCTCCCCAAAGGCACAGGACAAATGACGTTCTCCGGGAAGGGAGACAACACACGCTTCGCCGTGACGAACGGCTCGTCGGTTGGGGAGGCTCTCGGAATCCAATCTTTCGTGGACGGGGAGGCGCCCTCACGCGGAAAGGGATCCACGATGGTGTCCGAAAAGCCTCCCGACATGCCCAGGAAGCTGTTCCATAGAGAATCTCGAACTCGTAGAACAATGGAGCTGCTGGAGGACTCGTGATTGGATTGGATAGCCCATTTTGATTCGGATGCCTGTTAGCTTTCGACCCTACGCGAACAACCAGATCATGCTGTATCCGGTCAATCCCAGAGAGTGGCTTGATAAGAACCACCTCTGCTCTGTGATTGGCACGATATGTAGACCATCTGCCGATGCCGGAGTTCTTCCACGGCTACGAGGGCGACGGTCGCAGTGCTGAGCCCTACAATCCTCGCATGATGGTCAAGATCTTGATGCATGCGTACGCCATGGGCGTGTTTTCATCGCACAAGATTGTCCGGATGTTCAAGGAACACACGGCACTGCGGTACCTGTCGGAGGTAACTTTCAGAAGTACAAGACGATACACCTGTTCAGGAACAAGCACAAGGAGGCACTCACGGCCTTGTTCCGTCGTGTGTTGGCGCCGGCAATCGAAGGCGGTGACCTGAAGTTGAAACCCATCGCGATCGGCGGGACGAAGCTTCGATCTACTGCGAGTAAAAGGAAGAGTACGACGTACGAGGAGTCGATCCGGTGCGCCAGTTAGCCTGGCGCACATGGCCTTATCCCCCATCCATCTGAGTCATTCGAGAAAAAGGTTCCAGGCTCACTTGTTTCGGCCTCATCCGGTAGAACGTCCACGGCGGTGTCCGAACATCCCCAGACTATGCTGGCGCACACAAGGGTGCAGATGATTAAAAATGGGGGGTGAGGCGGATGATTACGTAGAGTCAGATGAAGGAATCCATGGCCCCTTCGAGGCCCCGTAGATGTCGCTGTTGGTACTCCGTGGCCGGCCGTGATGGATGGATTAGTGCCCCTGCGAGGCTGCGGCGCGCAGAGCCGCATCATCAGCATCGCTGAGAATGTGTTCA
Source organism: Rhodothermales bacterium (assembly GCA_012267425.1). Lineage (GTDB taxonomy): Bacteria > Bacteroidota > Rhodothermia > Rhodothermales > Bin80 > Plut-88865. Next base: position 4,060 of record JAAXGO010000059.1, on the reverse strand, counting down.
GGGCAAGATGCGCTCCATCAGATTCCAGCTCATGGTGTCCGCCGAGTGCCGCTCAATCCACCCGTATTGTTGACGAGCACATCAAGCATACCGGTTAGTTTCCAGAGGTCCTTCGCGAGCCGGTGGCATCCGGCCTCCGAACCAAGGTCGACCTGAAGGAGGTGGAACTCCGCCCCCACGTCACGGGCGGCTTGACCACTGGCTCACAGGACGTGTGGTGAATAGCGCATGTACAGCGTGCTTCCAGGCACCAATCTGACCGCGGTCACGGATCCGGCCGTTCCGGTTCTGCTTTTGTTGTCATACATTGGCCGCATTCGTCTAGGCAACTTCGTGAGGGGAAGCGCATGTCCCACAACACTGTTACGCGTCGCAATTTCGTGAAGACGGCCGGACTGACCGGGTTGGCCGCGACCATCGTTCCCAGGCATGTCCTTGGCGGGCCGGGCTACCAGGCCCCAAGCGATACGCTCAATGTGGCAGCGATCGGCGCTGGGGGAATGGGTATGCCAAACATGTCGATGCTCACGAGTGAGAATATCGTGGCCATTTGCGATGTGGATTTCGACCACGTGCACCGCGGCTTCTACGCAAACGGCGTAATCCGAGAGGGCAGGAAGGTCCTAAAAAAAGCATACGAAAAGGCTACGCACTACCACGACTGGCGTGTCATGCTCGAGCAGCAGAAGGACATCGAAGCTGTGCTGATAGCGACGCCCGATCATTCCCATGCCCCGGCAGCGTCAATGGCAATGCGATTGGGCAAACACGTTTACGTGCAGAAGCCGCTTACCTGGTCGGTGCATGAAGCCCGCGTGCTGCGCCACATTGCCGAAGACACCGGCGTCGTGACGCAGATGGGCAACCAAGGCCATTCTACCGATGAGTCACGGCGGGTCAATGAGTGGGTGCAGGCGGGAGCGATTGGAAAAATCCGAGAGGTTCACGTCTGGACCAACCGTCCGGTGTGGCCGCAGGGCATTCCACGTCCGAAGCTGCACGAGATTACGGAGAGTACCGGCTGGGGCATGGACGCGGTCAACCAGCGGATTGCCACCGGGTTGGGCAAGCCGTACCACAAGCCGGGCAGCCTGCACTGGGATTTGTTTCTAGGTCCAGCACCGAAAGTTGACTACCATCCGATGTATCAGCCGTTCACCTGGCGTGGATGGCTGGACTGGGGCACCGGTGCAATCGGTGACATGGGTGCGCACCTGATGGATCATCCGGTCTGGGCACTGGAGCTCGGGCCGCCGTCCACGATCGAGGCCACGTCTTCTCCGTGGGGCGCAGACAACGTAAGCCCCTGGGGAGGGCCGCAACGTGACATCGCATCGTATCCGCTGGCGATGATGGTGCACTACGAATTCCCGGCGCGTGGCGTGCTCCCGCCGGTCACACTCCACTGGTATGACGGAGGACTGATGCCGCCACGCCCCTACATGCTGCCCGAAAACGTGCGGCTGCCCAGGAGCGGGGGTGTGATTTACGTTGGCGATAAGGGCATCTTGATGCACAGAGGACACGGCCTCGAACACCGGATGTATCCAGATTCCCTAATGGAGGAGTACAAGGACCTGCCGCAAACCTACGAGCGCGTGACGACGACGCACGAGATGAATTGGGCGAACGCGTGTAAAGGTATCGGTAAGGCAGTTAGTCCGTTTTCGTACGCTGGACCACTTACGGAGACCATGAACTTGGGCATCGTGGCGCTTCGCACCGGACAGGGGGTCAAGATCCATTGGGACGACAAGGAGGGCAAGATCACCAGCCACGATGAAGCGAACCAGTTCCTCCACCGCGAATACCGGGAGGGCTGGGTGCTGTAGGAAGGCAGGATCGCAGGTTCGATTTTATGGTGGGGTCGATCCGACCGGTGGTAAAGGAGCATCCGGGATCGCCCGTTGCTGTGTTCCACCATTCACCGCCTGTGCGAATAGGACCGGCAACGGTGTAGCACTAGCAGGCAGTCCGTGGGAGAAATGGCCTGCAGTCAGAGGGGCGTGGGCAACCGTAGTGTGGATGGCATGAGGTCAAGAAAGTGCCCAATTTGGCCAACAACAACCACAAAGCCACCTGCGGAGGTCGCAGCCGCGGCGCATCCCTCCGCTCACAAGGAGGTGCGCAAACATCCCGCTTCAGCTTCTCGCCCCTTCTGTGTAACAGCCGGTTTCCTCCCGTGATCGGCGGCACTTGCTGTACGTCGCTTTCCGCGCTGCTTGCCCTTCGCTCCCGGCGGTCACGGCCCAATTTATTATCGACGAGTTGGAACGCTTGGCTACCCGTATTTCTGGGACAGCACACTAGCTGGGAGCGCGATTATTTGCCGGACGAGAGAGGAGCTTACCAAGCCCAAGTGAATTGTGATGGATTCCAAGATTCTGAGTGTCTCGTCCGTCGTGGCGTAGTAGAGCAAGGTTGACAATCCTGCAGCAATACGGAAGCAGAGCGGTAGATCCGTTGACTTGATCACTCCCTGACAGCTTCGTACACGGCCGTCTGGAATCTCGACCCGATGGGATGGATACCTGTCTGGTAGTGCTGTGTCCAGACCATCCCGATTAGAGACTCCTGCGGGTCAACGAAGAAGAACGTGTTAGCGATTCCGGCCCAGCCGTACATGCCGGGCGACTCCAAGGCTTCTGCTGGTCCGGTGTTTGTCTGCACACGCACGCCAAGACCGAATCCCCCTCCCGGCATGAAGTCGTTCTTTAAGTGGTTGGTCGTCATCAGCTCAACCGTCTTCCGACTGAGGATGGAAGTGCCGTCCAACGTGCCGCTGTTTAGGAGCATGCAGGCGAAGCGCATGTAGTCAGATACCGTCGAGACCAGTCCACCACCTCCGGAAAAAAACGTGACCGGTGCCGCAAAACTGCTGGAAGCTCCGCGGTCGAATGGTATCAGTTGTCCGTTGCGATCATGCTGGTAGTAGGTGCTGAAACGGTGCATCTTGTCTGGTTCGATGCTGAATCTCGTATCGTGCATTTGGAGAGGCTCAAAGATCCGCTCCCGAAAGAACTCATCGAGTGTTTGCCCGGAAACCGTTTCGATGAGGAGGCCCAACACGTCGGTGGCGACGCTGTAGACCCAGCGTTCGCCGGGCTGATTGACGAGAGGAAGCTGCGAGATGCGGTTCACGAAGTCTTTCAGATCGGGACTCTGGAACAAGCGGGCTGCGAGATAGAGAGAGTCCACGGGGGAATCGCCGAACAGACCGTACGTGAGGCCCGCTTGGTGGGAGAGCAGATCGCGTATCGTAACAGGACGCGCAAGCACTGCCCGCTTGCCTGGTACGTCCGCGTCATACACCTTGAGATTGGCGAATGCCGGAATGAAGCGGGAGACAGGGTCCCCGAGCAAGAACTTCCCTTCCTCGTACAGCATAAGCGTAGCGACGCTGGTAATCGGCTTCGTCATGGAATAGATGCGAAATAGCGTCGAATCGCTCAGGGGCGTCGCAGTCTCTATGTCCTGCATCCCGACGACTTTCCTGTACACGATCTGGCCACGCCGCGAAACGACAGCCGATGCCATGGCGAGCTTTCCGGTATCGATGTATTCTTCAAGTAGGTCGTCAATTCGCTCCAGGTGTTCCGTCGACATTCCGACATCGGCGGGATCCTGCGCATTGGCAGCGCAGGCAAGAAATGCGACTAGTACCAAGCCGGTCGCAAATCGATTGATGTTTCTCACAGGCTGTTACGGGTGTAAGTCAAGTTTGCAGCGATAATGTAGGAACAGTACTGGAAAGGTGAGCCGGCCATGCTCTTGGTCGACAACTCCAGCTTTGTCTACCCACGCTGCGACCGTATGCTCTCCTGCACGGTCCGGGTGTGTGTCAGACAGGTCACGCAAATCGGTCGGGTCTGTTTGAATTACCGTGAAGCTGCCAGCGGTCTTCGTTCGGATCCAGAACCAGCTTAAACCGAACTTCGACATCTTATGAGCTAATAAGTGACTGTGATGCTGTGACATAGGCGGAATCTGGGTGTACCTTACTGGGTACAATTCACGGACGAATGTCGAGGAGGCGGAAGGCTTCGGCCTGGAGCGGGGT
>JAAXGO010000058.1 GCA_012267425.1 Rhodothermales bacterium | reverse complement strand
CGAAAGGTAGTAGGCATGATCTGTAACAAGGTGGATACAATATATATACAGATGCAGATCAAATGAATTCCTTAATAAATTCTCACCTTCTCTGTCACGTAGCCTCCTAAGTTTCTGCGGCGCAGACTCCTAGAAGACGTGCTTCGAATAGCCGCCGCAGACCGGAATTGCGCAGCCCGTTATGTAGCTCGCGCGCGCGCTGCACAAAAAGGCCGCAACGGCGGCGAATTCCCCCGGCTCGGCAAGACGCTTGAGTGCCGCGCCTGCCGCCCACTCAGCCTCGATTTCTTCGGCAGTCTGCCCGGTGCGGGTTTGAATATCATCGACAAGGTGGCGCAGGCGCGCGGTCCGCGTAAAGCCGGGAAGGATTGTGTTTACCGTTATGCCGCTGGGGCCAACTTCTTCCGACAGCGTCTTGGCAAAACCCTGAACACCCGCACGTGCCGTATTCGACAGATACAGACTGGGTATTGGCTGCTTCGCCGCAATCGACGTGACCATCAGAATGCGTGCGAGACCAGTCTCGACCGCCGCCCGCTTGAGATGAGGCAGCGCGTGGCGACACATGTTTATCGTGCTCACGAGATTCAAATCCAGACCGCGACGCCACGTCTTGGCATCGAAGTCACCCACGTAACCGGTCGGCGGTCCGCCTGCATTTGTGACAATAATGTTGAGTCCTCCGAAGTGCGCCACTACACTGTCAATCGCCGCTTCGATATGCGCTTCGTTCGTTACGTCGCAAACGACTGGCAGCACCTTCTCGGAATTTCCTAGGTGAACAGCAGCTGCATCGATACGGCCCCGATTGCGAGAACACGGCGCGACATTACAGCCCTCCCGCAAAAGCGCTTCAGTAGCTGCGAGGCCGAGGCCGCTACTAGCGCCCGCGATGAACGCAGTCTTGTTTTTCAATCCGAGATCCATGGTCTTACGCTAGTTTGGCCAAGCCTTCTAAACAGTCCGATGGCACCGTTTGCAAAATTTTCATTGAGTTAGGTTCGATGCATGTGTGTGTTGCTATTTTGGAAAATAAACCGTCGTAGGAGCCGCCCGCATGGCAATTAGGCAGCACAGGGACTCCCTCCCGCGCACTGTCGTCAGAACTCCGCTTGCGCCAGCCGCCATCGGGCCGTACAGCCAGGGCATTCTCGTGGGGTCAACGCTGTACTGCTCCGGACAGATTGCGTTGTGTCCCAATTCTGGCAGTTTAATCGACGGCACGGTCGCCGACGAGACCGTGCGCGTCCTCGAAAACATCGGCGCCATCCTGTCGGCGGTAGGCATGAATTTCGAGAACGTCGTACGGTGCTGCGTCTTTCTGACAGACATCGACGACTACGCGCAGGTCAACGAGGTGTACGCGCGGTACTTTAACGAAACACCGCCGAGCCGCGAGGCCGTCGCGGTAAGTGCCCTCCCTCGCGGTGCACGCGTCGAGATTTCTTGCATGGCCGTCCGCTAAGTGACAATGGCGACATGGCAGGGCACTCCCTCAGGCAGGCGATGGCGCCCGCTGAGGAACGCGAGCTCCAACAGAAACGCGTAGCCGGCGACCTTCGCACCGGTCCCTTTCACGAGATCGTAACAGGCAGCGGCCGTACCTCCGGTCGCGATCACGTCGTCATGTATGAGTATGACGTCGTCGGACGCCACGGCGTCCACGTGCATCTCGATCACGTCCGTCCCGTATTCCAAGGCATACTCAGTCCTAACAACCGTATACGGCAGTTTGCCTTGCTTGCGAACAGGAACGAAGCCGGCTTCCAGCCGATCTGCCAGCATCGTACCGAGTATGAAGCCGCGTGACTCGATGCCGATCACTTTGGTTACGCCCTGTGCCTGATAGGGTGCCGCCAAGAGGTCTGCCGCACGGCGCAGAAGGTCTACGTTACCTAACAGTGGCGTAACATCCTTAAACTGGATACCCGGCTTCGGGAAGTCCGGCACCGTGCGAATGGCACGGGCAAGGAACGCGTCGGAGGCCATCGGCTTCAGAATCCGTCTTGGACCCAAGTATACGGCGTGCGCCGATGACTAATGCTTCTACCATTTGTATCTCGATCTGCCAAGGAGTTCGTCGAAGCGCCGCTCGATAATCTCCTCGCGGTTGGCCTCGCGGTCTTCGTTCTCACTTACGGCAGAATCGAGTGCTGCACGGAGCATTTCGACAAGTTCCAGTCGCCGAGCCTGCTTTAAGGCAAAAATGGCCTCGAGGTGATCACGCAACTCGCCTTCAAGTTCGTCCCGCTCTTCTTTTTCTGCGCTTCGAGCCTTCTTGGCAAGTTCATGTGATTTGGCCTCCATCTTTCTCAACTTGGCCGTGTCACGCGAGCTGACTTTTCCAAGCTCTCTGCTCAGCAGGTGCATGGTCACATTAACAACGTCGCCGAATGGCATTCCGTCCAGCATACGGTGATATTCCAAGTCCCACGACTCTGGACGGGTTACGTAAAACTCGTGGTCGTCAGCCAAGTCACCGAAAATTTCCACCTCTTTGCCGTCGCTTTTGATAACGACCTTTTTTCCACCGTCGTATTTCATGACGGTAACTTCCTCCTGCTTTTCGGGCAGGTCGGGGGTCTGCGCCGCTGCCGGCATAGCAGGTATCAAAAGCAACCACACAACCGGGGCCATGACACAGAGTGTGCAAAATGTTTTCATGGTTTCGCGTTGGTTTGGGTTATAGGTTCTCGAATCAGGTCATTCCCGACCGACAAGCTCGTGCAAGCGGCGTTCGATGAGACTCTCGCGTGCGGCCTCGCGCTTTCCCACTCGTACGTGAAGCGCGGCGATTTCCCGTTCGAGTTGCTGAATCTCCTGGCGCCGATTAAGTTGCTTGTAGTCGAATATTTCATTCAGCTGCCCGCGCAACTCCTCCAGGCGGCGATTCCGCTCGGCACCGTCGGGGAGCATTTGGATTTCTGCAGCCAGGCGCGCAGCGGCCATTTCCATGCGGGATTCCTCCACCAGACGACGAAACAGGATCTTATCTTCCCGCTCTAGGTCGCTGAAGTAGTTATGCATGCTCAGCATGGGCATCATCTCGATGATCCTCGACGCCTGCGCCACGCTGTTTTCAGCTGCCTTGATTGACTCTCGGAGGTTCGGGCCCACCTCGGATCGAATCTTCTGCAGATCTGCAGCCTGTAGCGAAAGCGCCTCCGCAAGCTGTTCAGCACGATGGGACAGCACGTTAATGTCAAACCGGTGACCCGGAAAGACATGCACTCCCGCTTCGCGGCTGTCAACAAGTCGTCCATTCTCGATTCCAAAAAACCTCCCGCTGATCTCCACGAGGATCCGAGCATCCGTATCCGTCACCCTCATCGTCTGATTCAATCCGCTTACGTCAAGGCCTGCGGGCAGCTCATGTGGAGGTATTTCTCTTCCGTTAATCACAACCGTCCCGTCCTTTACGGAAATGGTGAGTGGTTGCGCGAAACCGGCACCGGCGATGAACAGCATCATCGCAACCCAAAGTACTGCCTTCTGCATGGTGATCTCCCCTATGTTAACGTTGTTGACGCGTACCGGCCAATTCCAAGTTGCGTAGAACCCCGGTCGGATCTGCGGGCAGCGAGTCCAGCGACATAACGGCCGATTCATCCCACAAAACCTCACTGCTTCGCGCTCTCACTATAGCAAGACGGCCATACACGTCGACGAGGTGTTCGGACTCGTCCCAAGCGGGCTCGGCTTCCTTGGCCGCAGCTTCGGGCTCCGCCTGCACGGTATCCTCCAATACAACCATTGCAGGCTCCTCGGGCTCGCCCGCCCGGAATACGCCGACGACGACCAATACCGCAACGGACGCCGCAGCACTCAGCCAATACACCGGGCGCCTCCGAACAAGACGCAGCCGTGTCGGCATCCGAGCCGCTGCAACTACGGCATCGATGACGGCCGGATCAGGGCGGCGTTTATCACACGCATCCAGAGCGTGCTTTGCAGTACAAAACTCCTCGTATTCCGCACGCAATTCATCGTCTTCGAGGAGCGCGCTGATACGCTCCGGGTCAGGCGAACCCTCGTAAAGATCTCGCAGCAGGAAGTAGCGATCGTCCATATCTACGGCTTCTAGGTGCTTCACACAGTGGCGACTTCGGCCTCGCGGACCTTTGCGGGTACCTCGACAGCGGCCATTTTTCTAAGATTCAGCAGTGCATAGCGCATTCGACCCAGCGCAGTATTGATCGATACGCCCGTCAGTTCGGCGATCTCGCGAAAAGTGAGATCCGATTCCTGGCGGAGCAGCAGTACTTCGCGCTGTGCGTACGGCAGTTTGTCGATGCATCGACGGAGCACGTCCCACTGGTTGTTTCGGTGAAGGACTTCGTCTGCCGATGGAGCATCGTCCGCGAGGCGCTCCCAGAACGACACGTCGCCAGGCTTCTCGCCAGCCTGAATATCCGTCCATTTCTGGCGGCTCCGAAAATGATCCAAGGTGGCGTTGCGCGCTATCCGCATGACCCATGCAAGCCAGCGGCCCTGCTGCACATAGGAGCCTCTCTTTTGCTGCATTGCGCTAATGACCCGCAGGAACGTCTCCTGAAAAAGATCGTCCGCCGTAGTTCTGTCACGTACCATCCCCAACAGATAGCCGTATATCCTTTCTTGGTGCCGTTCGACCAATTGCCGGAAGGCCCACTGATCGCCGCGCTCCAGATACGCCGCTACGAGTTGGTCGTCCAATCGATACATGTGTTATGGATGCAATCGGCCTCCTGCACGGAAACCGACGTATGCCGTCGCCAATGGCTAACGCCAGCACAGGCGGATTATTGCCTTACGGGAGCAGCCTCAATACCTCGCCTACCGTGCTTACACCAGTAACTTCGAGTTTTTTCGAATGCTTAGCGCCCCCTGGTGAACACGCCGGGACGATCGCACGCTTGAAGCCCAGTTTTGCCGATTCCTTGAGGCGTACGCCAAGTTTGCTTACTCCGCGGACCTCGCCACGCAGTCCCACCTTTCCAATGGCCATGCCGTGGGCATCAAGAAAAATGTCGTGAAGCGACGAGACAATCACAGTGACAACGCCCAGATCGGCGGCGGGCTCACAGAAACTGCAGCGCCGCCGATGGCACAGGACGCCTGCCCTTGCGGCGTTTGACTTCTTCGATGGGCGTTCGTCACGTGATCAATGGCGGTATCTCTTGCAACTGGTTGCAGCCGGGGCAACGGCCAAGCCATTTGGGCGACTCGTAACCGCATTCCCCACATACGTGGTGGGCACAACGGTGTGTCACGGATTCTCTCTTCAGCTCAAAAATCATGCCTACATGGGTGAGTGTCGTGACGAAGTGTGATATTAGTCTGTCATGGAGTTCGGAAACATCTCTAAATCAGTGTCATAAACCGCCAATCAGCAACACGCCGACCCGGCATGGCAACGCTGCAGCTGCGCCTGACACAGCCTTTCTTCAGCCTCGGACGCTTCACGCTACTCTTGGCGAAGGCGTTCACCTCCGTGGGTGAATTCGGGCTCTATCGGAAGAATCTGCTTAGGCAGATGGTGCACGTAGGGATTGACTCCATTCCCATCGTAGCCTTGGCAGCGGCCTTTTCGGGAGGCGTGACGACCGTGCAGACTGCGTACCAACTTGTGTCGCCACTGATACCGAAATCCACAATCGGAGCAGTGGTCGTACCAAGTCTGATTATGGAGTTGGGCGCAGTCATTACGGGGTTCATTCTCGCAGGCCGTGTCGGCGCGAGGATAGCGGCGGAACTCGGCACCATGCGCGTGACGGAGCAGATTGACGCACTGGAAGCAATGGGTTTGAACTCCATCGGATTCTTGATCGTGCCCCGTGTTCTAGCGGGCATCATCATGTTCCCCGTGCTCTACGTGGCAGCGGTATTTGTCGGAATCAGCGGCGGCCTCCTGGCGGCTGAATTGAGCGGAGCCGTGCCTGTTGGCGAATTCATCCAGGGCGCGCGCGATTACTATCTGCCGTTCGGCCCGTATTTTGGGCTGATAAAGTCAGTGGTTTTCGGATTCGTCATCACCTCGATCTCCTGCTACATGGGGTATTTCACCGAAGGTGGTGCCGAAGGAGTCGGACGCAGTACGACGCAAGCCGCCGTCAACAGCTGTGTCTATATTCTCATAGCGGATCTCGTACTTGCCGTGCTCCTTCTCGGCTAGTTTCCATGATCGAGGTTAAAGGCCTTTACAAGTCGTTCGAATCCAAACCCGTACTTCGCGACGTCTCGCTGCAGATAAATGACGGCGAAACGCTTGCGATAATCGGTCGCAGCGGATCAGGAAAGAGTGTGCTCATGAAGCACCTCATCGGCCTGCTCAAGCCGGACCGCGGCCGTGTTCTCGTAGATGGAATCGACATCAACCGGATCCCATACGCTGGACTGCGGCGCGTAAGGCGAAACTTCGGTGTGCTGTTCCAGGGTGGTGCTCTTTTCGATTCGATGAATGCGTTCGAAAACGTGGCGTTTCCACTGCGCCTGTTCACACTCAAGTCCGACCAGGACATCCGGCGCGAGGTGATGCGATGCCTACAGGTTGTGCAGCTACCAGATGTGGGGAGTAAGAGTCCGTCCGAACTTTCCGGCGGCATGAAGAAACGCGTGGCACTGGCCCGTGCGATCGCCCTGCAGCCGCGGTATATCATTTACGACGAGCCGACGAGCGGGCTGGATCCCGAGACGTCCAATACAATCAACGAACTCATAAAAAGTCTGGCAGAGCGACTCGATATCACAAGTATCGTCGTTACGCATGACATGCATTCCGTGCTGAGCATCGCCGATCGCGTTGCGTACATTCATGCAACCCGAATGCACTGGATCGGTACCGTCAAAGAATTGCACGAAAGCGAAGACTTCAACCTTCGGTCCTTCGTCAAAGCCAACGAGTACTTCATCGGCAACATGCCGTTTACAGCCAGCCAATTCTGCCGCCTGTGAAAACACGCAACGAAATCAAGATTGGCGTAGCGGTTGCGATCGTTACCGGCCTGTTCGTGTTCGGGACGCGGTATCTTCAGGACAAGCCATTCTTTTCCGGTAAGGTCAGATACCTCACGACCTTCTCGGATGCGGGTGGTCTGGTGACCGGCAACGCCGTCCGCGTCAACGGTGTCCCGGTCGGGTCCGTGACCCGCATCAGCCTGGTCGAAGGAGACGCGCGCATCGAGTTTTCGGTGTCGGCCAGCGTTCCTTTGACTGAAGGCACCACAGCAGCAGTCGGAGGAGCCGCGCTCCTCGGGGTGACACGCCTTAACCTCATCCTAGGCCCTGACGACGGTGTGCCGTACGAACACGGGGATCACATACCCAGCGTCGAAGGCGACGACCTCGGGCAGATCCTGGGATCCGCTCCGGCGCTCATCGAGCGGACTGACAGTCTTATCGCCGGTACGACTCAAACTCTGGAATCGGCGCGCGGATTGATAGACAACCCCGACGGCAACCTGCAAGGAGCCCTCGCAGCCATCGAACAGACGGCCAACGAAATAACCGTCGTCCTACAGGCTGAGCGGGACAACCTGGCAGGGGTTCTCAAGTATATCCGCGACGCCGCGGGCTCCTTTGACACGCTCGCCCGCGACTCGCTGGCGGTCACGGCGGCCCGGTTGAACGCGCTTCTGTCGGGGTTCGACCAGAACCTGGAGTTGTTGAAACAAACCACATTGTCCCTCAACACGTTGATCGCAAAGCTCAACTCGGGCGAAGGGTCGCTCGGACGGCTGATCAACGAAGATTCCCTGTATATAGAACTTCACGGGGCTCTCCGACGGATCAACCAGATATTGGAGGATTTCGAGAACGATCCGAAGAAGTATCTGAAAGACCTGACCCTCGTCGATATTCTGTGATTCTCCGTCCTATGCCTTCATACGACGACGCTCTTGCTCTTTTTCTGGAATGGACAACGACTGAGAGCCTCCGCAGGCATGCGTTTGCTGTCGAGGCAGGTATGGAAGGATATGCAAAGAAGTTCGGAGAAGACGTTGAGCGCTGGCGCATTACGGGGCTCCTACACGACATGGACTACGAAAAGCACCCAACCAAAAAGGAACATCCATTCGTCGGTGTTGGCGTACTGCGTGCCAACGGCTATCCGGAAGAGATCCTGCAAGCAATTCTCGGCCATGCCGAATACAGCGGCGTACCCCGCAAAACACTGCTTGCTAAGACGCTGTTTGCTGTGGACGAGCTGGCTGGCTTCATTACAGCCGTGGCCTACGTTCGTCCCACAAAGCTCGTCGGCATGAAAGTGAAGTCAGTCCGTAAAAAGCTCAAGGATAAGGCATTCGCCGCCGCCGTAAGCCGCAGCGACATCGACAAAGGTGCGGCGGAGTTGGGGCTGGACCTGTCCGTACACATCCAGAATGTGATCGGCGCCATGGAGGCTCGTGCCGAGCGTCTGGGCCTCGCAAGATAAAGGTGAGCATGTCCGGTCACGAGAGTACCGATAGTCCGCCGAAAACAGTCGGCGAAGTAACCTGGATTACCACCTCACGGCTGGGTGCCGTTCTCACGAAATACGTGTCTCGCCATCTGCCGCCGACGAGCACGGCGAAACAGAGTGCTCCGAAAGCGATCGTAACCAGCAGCAGGCCAACTGCGGCACTCAAGTACGTGAAAGTTGTCCCCTGGATTCTCGGACTTCTTTTCGCGGTATCGTTCGTCTGGGACCTCGACGGTCTGACGCTAGTCATCGGGGGTACTAGGATTCCGCTGGAAGGACTGCTCCTCGTTGTTTCGGCAAGCGGATTTATCGGGTTCGGCACCAACTGGCTTGCCATTTCGATGCTCTTTCGCCCCCGCCAGCGGCGTCCGCTGTTCGGCCAAGGACTCATTCCGGCCCAAAGGGAGCACTTTGTTGAACGGCTGACTCAAGCGGTGAGCCAGAAACTGATCAACGAGGACATGATCAGACGCCGCATCAAGGAAAGCGGTAGCCTGTCTCGGTATCGCAATTTGGCCCTGACGGTAACCCAGGACGTATGCGCGGATGAGGATTTCCGTGCCGAGATCAAGGCGCTTGCATCCACCTACTTGCACGAAACGCTGAGCTCAGACGACGTTCGGACAAAAATAGCCGAGTTCGCGGTCGAGAAACTGGAGGAGGCGAATAGCCTAGCGATCAAAGCATACCGGTATTTCAACAAAGAAGCATTCCGCAGCCGTGTCGACTCGCTCATCAAGGAGCTTCCCCGATCGGTTGACTTCGTTCTCGATGAAATGGACACCGTTTTGGACCGTCTTCCCTCCCGTATTGCACAGCAATCCGAGGACATTGAAGAGTGGGCCTCGAAACTCATCCTCGGCTTCGTCGGAACGCTCGACATTCACGGAGTCATCGCCACCAACCTGCAGCGCTACGACGAAATGCAGCTGGAACTGCTCATTCACAGTACGACGAACGAGCAGCTAAACTACATCAAATACCTGGGCGGCATTCTGGGAATGGTAGGAGGCCTCGTAATCTTTGAACCGATCCTCGCTGCCGCCTTCCTCGGCACGATTATCTTGGTCCTCGTCGGGCTGGACTCTGCATTGTTGCGCCTGCGCCGCTCTTAGGCCGCCTTGGACGGCAATATCGCGCGCTTAACACCACGTGGCCGCGACCTTACCGCGACCACACGCTTCTGCAGAGCCGGAGTTGCATCGTGGAGAACGTCCAAGACGGAGGCTTCCGTCTTCGCCGCCATGAGGCGCTGGCGCATGGCGCTGGCGCCGTGGAAGCCCTTGAAATACCCGCCGTACATGCGGCGCATTTCGAGAACACCGCACCGCTCACCGAGCCATTCGCACTTCAGGCACAAGTGCTCGGAAACGACTGATATGCGCTCTTCCCATGATGGCGGTGGCGGGATTTCGCCCGTCGTAATGAAGGCCTTCGCGTCCCGGAATATCCATGGATTGCCGATCGCACCGCGCCCGATCATGACTGCGTCCACGCCGGTTTGGGCGAACATTTTCTTTATGGCTTGTGGCGTGGCGGCGTCTCCGTTGCCGATACACGGAATGTTGCGCAAGCCTTCCTCCTTAATTCGACGTAACCAGGACCAGCGCGCGTCTCCTTTATACATTTGTTTGCGCGTGCGGGCGTGTACGGCTAAAGCTTGGATGCCGCAGTCTTCCAACATCTTGGCCACGTCCACGATTTGGATCGTCGAGTCGTCCCATCCAAGACGCGTCTTGACGGTGACAGGCCGCGTCGCAGCGTCCACAACGGCACGAGTAATGGCCTCCATCTTCGGCAGATTGCGCAGTATGCCGGCTCCGCCGTCTTTGCAGACGACTTTCTTGACCGGGCATCCAAAATTGATGTCAATGATGTCCGGACGTACGTTATCCACGATACCGGCAGCCTGTTGCACCTGGAGGAGATTGCCGCCGAAGATCTGGATACCCACGGGCCGCTCGGCTTCGAGGATGTCGAGTTTCATCACTGAATTCTCAGCCTCGTGCACGAGACCGCCCGACGAAATGAATTCCGTATACACTACGTCGGCCCCGTAGCGCTTGCACAGGATACGGAACGGAGGATCGCTTACGTCCTCCATAGGTGCCAGAAGCAGTGGGCGCTCGCCAAGTTCGATCGGACCTATACGCATTGCAGTAGTCGGGGTGCGGAACCGTCGGGGGCTGACAGAACCGCAAATCACACTTAAATGTTCGCGATTGCCCCGGACGTACAGGGAGTGTCCCACAAGCTACCGCTGCCGCAGATGCAGCCTGCCCCCCTCGGCGCATAACATTTGGCGGAGAGTTCAGTATACAGTGAGAGGCATCTCCATAACCAGGCCTCATTACTCATGTTGAAACACCGCTACACCCTCCCGATTGCCTTCGCGGCATTCTTCTTCACGGGCTGCGAATCTACCCTGTTGGACTATGCCAGGAATGTGGGAAATCTCAGCTGCTGCGGAATCATCGTCCTCATCCTGGACATCATCGCACTCGTGGAGATTATGGGCTCCGAACACACTTTGTTAAACAAGATCCTGTGGGCGATCTTTATTATCTGCATCCCCGTCCTGAGTCTCATCATCTACTACGTGTTTGCACGCAACTAATCAGATGGCTTCCGTAGAAAAATTCACCATGCCCCGCTTTATCGGTCTTTTTCTGGCCGTTGACGCCGTTCTGCTCGGATGCGTCCTGCTGGTGACGTTTATTCGGCCGTGCTCCGGGCCCTGTCAAAGCGGCCGGGCCATCGAGATTGCACAGCCCGCCGTATTGCTTGTTTCGCTGGACGGGTATCGGGCGGACTACCTGGATCGGTATGAACCACCGGTCTTGCTGAAGATCGCCGGCGAAGGAGTCCGAGCAGAGAGCATGACGCCTGGTTTCCCAACGAAGACGTTTCCGAATCATTATTCGATCGTAACCGGCCTGTTGCCCGCCAACCACGGCATCGTCGGCAACACGATAGTCGATCCCGAATTCGATGGCCGATTCTCGCTCGGTAACCGGCAGGAAGTACGTGATGGCAAGTGGTGGGGTGGTGAGCCGATTTGGGTAACCGTGCGCAAACACGGTTTGAAAAGCGCCCCCTTTTTTTGGCCGGGAGCAGAAGCATCCATTGCAGGGATGAGACCCGACTACTGGATCCGATACGACGACAGAATACCCGCTCTGGAGCGAGTCAGTATGGTCATGGACTGCCTTCGCCTCGCCGAGCGTCCGTCGTTTCTGAGTATATACTTCAGCGACGTGGACACAGAGGGGCATAGGAGCGGACCGTTCTCCAAAGCCACGGAAGAGGTCATCAGTACGGTTGACGGCTACCTCCAGGCCCTCGAGGACAGCCTGGCTGCCCTGGGCGTCTTGGACGACGTGAATCTCGTCATCGTTTCGGACCACGGCATGACAGAAACGTCAAGAGAGCGTGTCGTTATCCTGGATGACTACATCGACATGAATGACGTAGCAGACTCCTATGGCTCTCCCAACGCGATGATTTGGCCGAAAGATGGCCGCTTGGACGATTTGGTCGCGGCTCTCGGAGACGTGCCACATGCTGAATTCTTCCGGAGCGAAGAAATCCCAGAGCGGTATCAGTTTCGGGGCCATCGACGCATTGCACCACTCGTCGGCATCGCCGAGGAAGGCTGGTATATCACAACGCGCTCCTTGTTTGACCGTAATCCGGCCTACTACGACGGAGGAACACACGGGTATGCCCAGAACCTTCCATCGATGCAGGCACTGTTCGTGGCACGTGGTCCGGCATTCCGCCGCGGTGTGGTCGTAGAGCCGTTTTCGATTGTCGAGGTCTATAACATTATTGCCGCCGTTCTCGCCGTCGAACCCTCACCCAATGACGGAAATCTCGACTCGGTCCAACACGTGTTTAAGCCCGACTGGCAGGTCGAACGTCGTCCGCGAGTTGCCGTAGCGGTGGGTGCAAACGACAATGATTCACCGCGTACCTGCTCACAGTAACTCATTCGACGATGGCCTTGCGTACAGTCTTTTTTTTGGTTGCATTCATCTTTCCTGTGGCGTCGGTTGCAGCACAGCAGGAAGCAGCCCCCGCCGCGAATTCCGAGGACGTCGAATCGATCGACGCACTCATTACGGCGCTGTATGACGTGATTTCGGGGCCGGCACAACAACCGCGGGACTGGGATCGATTCAGGTCTCTGCTCACGAAAGACTGCCGATTTGTTCCGATCACTCGAAGCCAGGACGGCACGCCCGTGCACCACTCGATGACCGGGCAGGAATTCATCGACATGGTGGGGCCGTATTTCGACTCCAACAGCTTCTACGAGAAGGAAGTGGCACGCAAGTCGGAGCAGTATGGCAATCTCGTGCACGCATTCAGCACATACGATTCCTTCCACACACTGGAGGACGATGAACCGTTTCAGCGCGGCATAAACAGCATCCAGTTGATTTTTGAAGAGGGCCGCTGGTGGATTGCTAACATCGCTTGGCAACCGGCCTGGGAAGGCCTGCCGATTCCCGACATATACGAGGGCATAGGGCGGTAGAAGCGATCCATCGCCACTCTACCGCTGCGGCCGCCGAAGTCGCCTACGTGATTTTCGTGCCCAGAGGGTAAGCGTCACAACGACCTCACGCTACGTGCACGCACGGCCTACCGACTCACTGGCAGCGTATCTGCCGGTTTAACAACGTGGTGCCGTCTTGCTCTCACGGGCTCAGTCGGCCTCCCGCTCACGCACATCCTTCCCTACAACCCGGCGAATCTTTTCAAGCCCCCGCTGGAATTCGTCCGCGCAGTTGGGATGGAGCTTTATCGGGCTTACCTTCCATCCCCACTGAAAAACAATGTCAGGTCGATAGAATCCGAAGATTGCCCCGGCCCACATCACCGCCATGGCAATCTTCCTGGGAGTAAACCATATGGTTGCCCCGTCAAGCCTATTTTCAGCTACGACGACAACCGAAAAAAGGAGAATGGCCAGCGGCCACAGGGCCGGAGCAACCAGGCGGAACAATATTGCCCGCTGCGTACCACGTTCAATGAGTACTCTTGATTTGCGTTCTGAATACCGCATCAGAGAAAGGGTTTGGTATTAGACGAACGGAGTATCTCGACTGTGCTTTTCATTGACCTTCAGGACAATTAGAAACACATTCCTCTGGACAATTAAAAATACATAGCTCACGCTCGGCCATAACATGCAGAACCTGTGCCAGGTACGCGGCCACGGCTGTGGCCAGGCAAGCCCCGACCAGAACAGGCACCCCAAGAGCAGCACAAACTGCAATCGCCGTAGTGTACGCGGCAGATGCGGCTAGATAAGCCGTTGTAGCAACCCGCTCGCAAAGCTCCTCACAAGGAGATTGTATGTCCTGGGCAATACTGACAATGGGCGAAAGTACCGCAGCGTACAAGTTTTGCCAGTCGCTCTGATCAAACTCCTTGAGATGTGGAAATTGCGCAATCATTGCAGGAATCAGAGAGCGCATTTTGCTCACACTCAGGTAGATGCCCCCGGGCATCTGGATTCGACTGAGTGCCGCATCGAAGTCGGTTTCCAGGGTTGATATCTCGGCTTGGAGGGCATCCGGGTCTCTGTCCTCTACGTCTGCTTTGGCTAAAGCATTTGCGCGCTCAGTGAGGTTGCTTAATGTCTGTTTGAAGGACGGGTCGAAGCTTCCGGGGGTCTGCAGCAAGCTGGCGTCTGACGTCGTCTCCACGAGCATGGCACGGATGTAATCTTCCGGAGTGTCAAACCCAGAAAAATCCGTGGTCGTATTTCCACCAGCGGATCCCTTGGCTACCACATTAACCGGTGCATCCACCTCTTCTGGCGGTGCATCCACGGCGGCGTCCGAGCAGCCCCAGACTATGCCGGTGCACACAAGGGCACATATGACTAAAACATAGGGAGGGGAGGGGGATGTTACGCATGGCAATGTGAAGTTTGGTTATCGTGTCCATTAGGACAAAGGAAGGGTATCATACTGAACCAGTCTCTGTCAAGGGTAATCCAGTGCATGCTTCTTTCTTCACAAAATCTTCATAATTTCGGGCAAGGCGGATGATTGCGTAGAGTCAGGGGTGGCGCGGTAGGGTACGGTCATTCTCCATCGCTTTCGCTGTGATGCTCAGTCCGGTTCCCATAGCAGATATCATAGCATGGCCGTCCGGGACCAGGGGTACGTACCTTGACTCGGATACGCACTCGTCAAAGCCGACTTGTCATACAAACAGACTCTTCCGTGCGCCTTTCCACGGCGCACGTAGGGTCAGGGGGTGGCGCGGTGCCCTTAGGGTCCGGTGCGCGTTCCGCCGCTTTCGCTCCGGCACTCAGTCCGGCTCCCATAGGTCCGTTTCCACCCCCTGCCCTCCGAACCGGACGTACGGTTTTCCCGTATCCGGCTCTCCAGCGGAAGCATGCCTTTCGCACGCAGAACGACGGCTCGGGGGCACACTCACGGGGCCGGTAGCTTGTGTATTTTGTGTACTCCCAGCGTCCAGAGGCTGCACGGCCTCACCCGCAAGGTGTCCCTCGCCGTCGCACCGCCGGGCCTGTTGATGCCCCGGCAGTACCGAGCACCCATTCGGCCCGGTCCCTTCGCTTACGCATGTGATACTTCGGAACTCTCCGCCCATCATGCGGGGTTTGTAGGCAGCGCCACTCCCGTGGGCTTTCGCTCCTCCGTCATCCCTCCACGCCTGAGGCCCCTTTCCTCGACGGGCATTACCATTGCGGTAGGGACCCCGGTTGCCCGG
>JAAXGO010000057.1 GCA_012267425.1 Rhodothermales bacterium | reverse complement strand
CGGTGCCCGGCGTCTCGGCCTTGTACTCGTCGGCGACCGGAAGGCTCTCCTGCAGGGAGGGCAGCAGTGCCGCGAACCGTGCCAGTCGCGCGCTCCATTCCATGTCCTTGATCAGGACGAAGCCCTCGTGGGCAGCCTTCGCGCCGAACATCTGATCCTCATACGTCTCGATCGGTCCGATCACGACATCGATCGGGTTGTCCTTCATGTCGAGCCAGGCCATGTCGCTGGGCTGGTAGTCGTCGGTCTCCAAGGCGGTCGCGCGGAGCCTGAGGTAGTGGGCAAGGCCGGGGTCGCTAGCGAGGGCGGCAGCTTCGCGGAGCTTGGCGGCGGCCACCGTGTGCGCTTCCGCGAAGGCCTCGTGGTAGGGATCGGCGACGAGCGCACCGTTTTCGTCGCGTCGGACGAGGGTGTAAAGGGAGCGAAGGGCTTCGTCTTCGGCAGCCGCCGCCTCAAACTCCTCGGCCGTCATGTCGACGGGGTAGAAATTGGCGCCCGCTGGCTTGTCGCCCACGCCTTCTATGAAGGGACCATCGCCACGAAGCCGGTCCCAGGGACCGTAGTTGATCTCGATGTACTGCTGCGTAGCCTCGTCACCTTCCGCGAGTGCGAGTGCGGCATTTTTGTCTCCGTAGGCCTGTTGCCAGAAGACGTCGTCCATGGGTTGGACGGCCTCAAGCAGGAGTCGCACTACTTGCTGGTCGTTCTCGGAAAGGTGAGAGATGTCGGCCTCCAGGCGGAAGACAGCGTATTGGTCGACGAGGGCTTGCATAGTGGGACTCGATCCGACAGCCGATTCAGCTTGCGCGGAGTCGGCACAAGCGACAAGGGAGAGGACGAGGGCGACAGAGGCCCATGAATAGGCGACTTTCGAACCAGCGTTCATTGGATACTCCTCTGCGTGTTTCCTTGGTATAAAACTCGGTTCGCTACCGTGGTACGTCCGAGGATCGGGAATCGATGTAAGAATAAAGGACGTCGGGCGAATCTTCCACGGCCGGGCGCGAAAGACTGCAGGCCGTATTGGATTCGTCCGTGGTGTTTCAACCGCGAGGATGATGTCTGCCCTCGCTATCGGACTGATCGTCGGACTCGTTGCCGGTCGTGCGGTCTGCCGATCAGCGTGAAAGTTGAAAGCATAGGGAACGTGCCCGCCCAGCGCAGCAAGCCCTACTCGTTCAGAGATAAGTTCTTCGTTCGCAATGGGACGTCGTCACAGCAGATCTCGCGGGACAATATCCGGGAGTTCTTTTTCTTGGAGGCCGTGATCCGTTTCGACGAGAGTCCGTGTCGCCGGTTTTCGCTGGACGACGAGACCGGGGCGGTGTTTAGCCGGAGGGCGAAGGCCCCCGATACATGGAACCAGAGGCCGCTCTGGCCAACCTGGCTCTCCTGACCGGCGATGCGTGGATTCACCAATGTGGGGGCGTGGCTGCTCGCGAAGGACATCCTGAGGTTCCATGCAAGCACCTACCTGTCCTGCGCGCTGTTCAGGAAATTACGAAGATGCAGATTCTAGACCGGCGTGACTTCCCGGGCGATGTGTACTCGATGATCGAAGGCGCGACAACGTGGGTGCGCTCGAAGATCAACGTGCGCTACGTGATCACGGGGTCGGTGAAGCGAAAGGAGCGACCGGAACTGCCGATGGACACGGCGGTGGTCAACGCGGTCGCTCACTGGGACTACCGTTCCCGTGCCAACGTCCAGGTCTACCTGGATGATGATCGGCTCGATGTGGTGAACCCAGGTAGACTGCCAGCGGGGATGGCCGAAGCCGAGTCGGGCGTGAAGAGCGTTCTGCGCAATCCTCTGCTCTTCGTGATGCTCCACCGCATGAATGCGGTAGAGCACGTCGGATCGGGTAATCAGCGAATTCACGATCTCTGCCCTGAGTGGAAAGTACCCGCCCCGAAGACCGATGTATCGAAACACTGGATTACAGTGACCTTTCGGCGCCCGGTGTTGGTAGGTGGGAATTCGGGCGCGATGTCCGAAGGACCAGGTCGGCACCAAGTCAAAATCCTCCGTAAGTCATTAGCGGCGCAGCACATCACGGAGCTCATGGCGGTGGCAGGAAGAAAGGACCGCACCAAGCTCAGGAACCAAGTTCTCAGGTTGCTGCAGGAGGTCGGGTGAGTCGAGATGATAATTCCTGATAAGCCGGCGAGCAGGATGCGGAGGTATTGAACCACCGCAGCGAGGAGGGCAGTACTACTGCGTGCGGAGTAAAAGGGGGCTTTTGAGATTCGCGATCATCATTGAGAAGACCCAGAACAACTACTCAGTATTCGTACCTGATCTGCCCCTGGCTGTGTGGTCACTGGAGACTCACTAGACGATACGCACGACCTTAATCCCGAAGGCAAGCGCATTTCACCTTCAGGGAATACAGGATGATGGACTACCGTGTCCTGAGCCGCAGGCATCGGTTGGGTGGGTTGAGTTGTTCGTGCCCAGCAGCGTGAGCGGGAATGAATGAGTAGACACTGGGGAGGCAGCCGCCCACCCAAAAGATGGCTTACTCAGGCCCAGACTGCGAAGCTGTTCCATACCCCGCGGGCGATCGTGCAGGCCCCCAGGTCTGTGTACCGGGGTACGGAATTGCCACCGGAAGCAACTTATAAGGAGAGCTATAGATTTGGACCAAGACGACGTCAAGGTACGTACCCGCAACCCCAGAATGCCATGCTATGATATCTGCTGCCTAAACTTCGCGACAGGATCTTCTATTTCACGAGTCAAGACTCATGGCCTTGCATCGAAGCGTCGGGACGAGGAAGGTCCCGCTCCAAGACCTCCGAGCACAGGCCGGAAAGCAGCAACTCCGGGTCGAGGTCGTGGATTATCTCGACAGTTTGTCACCCAAACGTACATGAGATCCTCGACAACTTCGAGCTTCACTCCCTCTCCAAGTAATTTGTCGCCCATCAGCCCACAATGTGGGTTTCGGCAGCCTTCCCATATCTGACGAGAGCAACTGATGAACAAAAAGTTCACAAGCGATGAGTTGCCACTTGCACAACTGCTTGATCAAGCGGCGAGCGGTGAGCTGCAACTGCCAGACTTTCAACGTGGATGGGTGTGGGATGACAACCACATACGGAGTCTGCTGGCCTCAATATCGCTGTCGTATCCGATCGGGACGGTCATGACGCTTGTCGCCGGCAATCCCGACGTGAACTTCAAGGCAAGATTGCTCGAAGGGGTCAAACTGAGCCCGAGGCCGGAGCCCGAAACGCTGCTGCTCGACGGCCAGCAGCGGCTTACGTCGCTGTTTCAGGCCCTGAATTCTCGAGACCCTGTTCGCACGCGCTCACGCCGTGGGAAAAAACCACTCCGTCTTCATTACTATGCAAACATCGAAGCCTGCATCGATCCACATGTGGACCGGGAAGAGGATGGCATCGTCGGCATCCCTGAGGATCGCATTGTGCGAAGCGACTTTGGTCGGGTAATCGATCTGGACATTAGAACGCGCGACCAGGAAATAGCGACGCAGATGTTTCCGTTGGACATCATTCTCGACGGAGCCGTAACGACGGATTGGCAGCTGCAGTATGTGACTTCTGGACCCGGCGACATGGCCGAGCGACTTGACAAATGGAAGCAATTTCAGGCAGCGGTCGTCAACCCGTTCCTGCACTACCATGTGCCGACGATTGAACTGGCCAAGTCAACACCGAAGGAAGCCGTGTGCCAGGTGTTTGAGAAAGTCAACACCGGTGGTGTTACGTTAACGGTTTTTGAACTGCTAACGGCGACATATGCAGCCGACAACTTCGAGCTGCGTAAAGACTGGGAAACCCGCCAGCAGCGATTCAGCAAAATAGCACTACTGAAGAAGGTCGATGCCACTGCATTCTTGCAGATTGTCACGCTGCTCGCCACCTACCATCGACGGCGTTTGCACCTTGCAGCACATCCGGATGACGACAAGGCTCCGGCAGTCTCTTGCAAGCGCCGCGAGGTATTGCGCCTACTATTCGATGATTACAAGCAATGGGCAGATCGGGCCGAGGAAGGATTGCGGAAGACGGTTCCATTCCTGCATAAACAGTGCATATTCCGCTACCGGGATCTCCCTTACAGGACGCAGTTGGTGCCCTTGGCCGCCATCTTTGGATGGCTGGGAGGCCGCGCGGAGTCTTACAAGTCGAATAAGCGGCTCGGGCGGTGGTTCTGGTGCGGTGTCCTCGGCAAAATGTACGGCGGTGCCACTGAAACACGGTTTGCGCTTGACCTAGAGGACTGCGTCGCGTGGATCGAGGGGCCGCCCAGCCCCGCACGATGCAAGCCGCGCAGTTCCAAGCGGAGCGGCTACTCACGTTACGCACGCGTAACAGTGCCGCTTATAAGGGCCTGCACGCGCTCCAGATTAAACAGGGTGCTCGCGATTTCAAGACCGGCCAGCCGATCGATGTCCACACCTAACATGGAGCAAGCGATCGATATCCACCACGTCTTTCCTCGGAATTGGTGCCGTAAGCACGATTTCTCCATGAACGTTGCGAACTGCATCGTGAACAAGACAGCTCTCGACGCACGTACAAACCGCCAAATCGGCGGCTCTGCGCCCAGTGTCTACCTCTCCCGGATCGAGTCCGTCGATGGCATCCAGCGACATGTACTCGACGGCTTTCTCCGCTCCCACGATATCGACCCGGTGGCACTACGGCATAACGATTTCCCGCACTACTTCAACCAGCGGTTCGAAAGTTTGCTCAAACACGTCGAACAAGCGATGTCCAAGCCGGTTAATCGGCGGCCTGATCGCGACGAGAGCCCGTTCTTCCAGCGAGAGATTAACATCGAATCGGGTGTCCAGTCACTGATCGAGTCCGGTGAATCGGCAACGGTCGAGTTCAAGTCGACAGCCCGCCTCAACCTACACAGCAACAGACGTGACGAGGCAATTACGTGGGCAGTTATCAAGACAATTGCCGCTTTCATGAACACGGACGGTGGCACGCTACTGATCGGTGTCAATGATCGCGGTAACCCCGTGGGAATCGAGCCAGACTACCTCTACGTCAGGGGGGCGAACCGTGATGGCTGGGAACTTTGGATAACCACGGCGATCAAGAACGCACTCGGAAGCGTCGTCGCCACTGATCTACACGTACACTACTGCACCATCGAGGACCGGACGATCGCGCGCATTGACGTACGTCGCGGTACCCAGCCGACGTTTGCCTCGCGAAAGGGCAAGGCGCGAGAAGTCTTCTTCGCGCGCCTGAACAATGCGACGGAGGAACTCTCAGGATCGGCACTGCTCGAATACCGGCAGAAGCATTGGCCGCAGTAATTTCTAGAGTCTCAATCAAGCGGAAGCACGTGGGACGATAGGTACATTGGTAGGGCAGTTGGGGAAACACGCAGCGACTGCAAGAAGATAACCTTACAGCCGCAGCGTCCCTGCTGGGGATCGTGAAGGACGACACCCAACTCTTCAAGCTCTGCGCCGATAACCCGGACTTTAGACAGAGGCTGGCGGAAACGGCGTTCGGGCTGGTCGCGAAGTGGCAGACTGACGTGCGGCGGATTCCGAGACGTCGCAGGGGTGTTTTTCCGCGCCGGTGGCGGCATCCGCCGAGGTTGAGACGTCCTGACACAACTTGGAACGTCCCTGAACATTTAGGGAGTCCCTACGGGTTGACTCGCTTGTAAGCGACTCTTTAGGGCATGGAGACGCCGAAGCAGCAGTTAAACCCGTGCGGTCGGGACGATCATCCACCTGGGGACACGCGAACAGGCGCTTGAACGCTTCACCTGGACGGGCCGTCGGGCCGAGTGGATCGCGCTCGCCTGTCTCCACAGCGGTGTTCACCTGCGCACGTGGGGGCGGCGTGGCTTGGCCGCTGTGCCCGACATCCGTGGGATCAGACGGGGTCCCGCTGGATCTTGCCCCGAGCCTCTACGAGGCACTAGGATGAGATTGAGAAGGGCTAGTATGGGAGCGCTTGGGCGACAGCGTGTGTGAGGAAAGCACAAGCCGGATCGCCCGGGCATGTGGACACACCCAAGAGGCCAATACGGCACCGTTGAGGTGGAACGTTTGCGGATGCGGTGCATGCGGGCTTGTCGGCCGCCCATAGTGCCGGAGGGCCAGCATTCCCTTCGTGGGTACAAAGGGGCTGATGAGGGGCTCTACCCCTTCGAATCCCAAAGATGTCCCGCACCGATGCGCGCAAGTTCGCGTGCTACGGGTTCGCTACGATGACTAATCGCCACTTCAACGACCGCCGACGGACTGCCGATGGACGCGGTGGGGGCGAGGTTTCGGAGGCGGCCCCGCCTTCCGCGACTTTGAGTCGCAGAGCTGCTTCCTGTGCGGCCATGCCTCCGGCGCGTGGCTCCGGGCCAAGCCCAGAATAAGAGCTGCGGTGTCGTCCGGCGATCGACCTTTTCCTCCCCATTCTATGGGTACCAAGCAAAAGTAGCCCGGGTAGGAGTGCTGGAAATGGTCGGTCACGCGATCCAGGCCGTGCAAGGACCCGCCGCCGTGATAGAGGACCAGAGATGAACGCCGGCAGCGGATCCCCCGGGGCGGAAGCCGGGTCCGGCGGCGATTCGTCCATGCATCGACACCGTGTAGGTGGTCATGCCCACGGCTATGAGCCACTCGGCCTTTCGCTGGAACTCGATCAGGCACTACAGGATGATGGTTTTCCAATCACACTTGATCAACATGACGCGTTGTCGATCATGTTATCTTCGAAATGATCGACAAATAACTTTGCCGATCATTCGTGACCGTCATCCGATATTCCTGCCTTCCACGACATCGAGCAGGCGGCGGAATACGAACAGCGCAGGCCGCCGACCGCGTGCTAGATCGATCTTCTGCAATACCGCCGAGTCGGACAAACGTCGCAGGATCCGACGAGCAGTGGGCGAAGACGCGTCGATACGGTCCCGAAACTGGGCGCTCGTAAAGATCGGACGCTGGAAGATGAAATCGATGACCCGAATCGCGTAGCGCGAGTTGGTAACCTCGAGGACACGGTCCTTCATCTCCGCATAGAGCCTGAGAACCGCCTCGATTTTCGCCAGATTGTCCTCCGCTTGCGTCTTAACGGCCTCGAGAAAGAACTCGCACCATCCGTTCCAGTCGTCGTCGCGAGACACCGATCGCAGCCCTTCGTAGTAGGCATCCCGGTTGGCTTCGAAATAGGCGCTGATGTAGAAGGCCGGCTGGCGAAGCAGATTACTCTGCCACATGAAGAGAGGCACGAGCATGCGACCCATGCGACCATTGCCGTCCAGGAACGGATGAAGGGCCTCAAACTCGGCATGGAGGATCGCGAGTTGGACCAGGCGGTCGGGTTCGTCCCGATGCATGTATCGTTCCCACGCGCTCATGGCTTCGGCCAGCTTCTGCGTCGCAATCGGAACGAACGCGGCCTCTTCCACGGGGCAACCCGGCGGGCCGATCCAGTTCTGAATGCGCCGATACGCACCCGGTGACCGCTGTCTACCGCGACCACTGTCCAGGAGAACTTGGTGCGATTCGCGGATAACGCGCAGAGAAAGCGGAAGCTTCTGCAGCATCGACTCTGCGTGCCACATCGCTCTTCGATACTGGATCACTTCCAGAACATCGCCGCGGCTGGTAGGAGACTTCACCATGCCTCGAGCCTCGAATTCTAGGACCTGGCCCATCGTGGCTTGGGTTCCCTCGATCCTTGACGAGAAGACCGCTTCCTGAGTAGAAAGTGGTGCGAGCAGAATCTTTGAATCGGGAACGGCCGACAACATACCGTCATACCTCGCGAGCGCGGAATACGTTGGACCCAGCAGCGGAACCAGCCGTCTCTGCCAGTCCAGACGCTCGTCCGGCGGGAATCGCCCATCGTGGTAGTATACTGGCATCACTGGTAGCCGACTCCTCAAGGTCTACGGGGTTGCCCTCACCAACTCGTCGTCCTCACGTCACAGGGCTGAGAAGCTAATCCCGAGTTGCATCCCGTGTCAACGGTTTGTCGATCATTTCGATGAAAATACGACCGACAACGAGCGTTGGCGATCATAGGTAATCGGCAACGTCGATCGATTCCGTAATCTCTCTGGGGCGAGGCCAACTTCGCGACCAGCGTTTTGACTTCACCAGCGCCAATCGTCGCTCTCGGACACGGCCTGTTCCAACGGCTCAACGCGGCCAATAACAAATACCGGCGTTTCGACCACGGCGAGCCTCCGGCTAAGAACGGAGACTACGCCTACTTGCTGCACCTCGTCACGTCCATCAAATGACTTAGTCCTCCGGCTCCAGCACATCGTCACTCTGGATCGCCCGAAGTGCATGACCATCCAGTTCCCGGCTCCCGCGATACACCAGATTTCGTTACGCCAGGAAGTTCGGAAGGTAATTATGAGGTAATGCCGCTGACGCCAGAGCCTCGCAGTGAAACGCCTCCGGCAGCGAACCAGATCCTGTATCCGCTGCGAAGCAACGCGATGCATGACCAACTCCACCACCCGGTACAGCCCCACCAGTTCCTCGGCACCTTTGCAATCGTGCTTGCGCCGCTTGCCTCGTAAAAGGCGCACACCTCAATGCTTACACGCCAAACGGCGCAGCAGCCGCCTGACTCCCTACACGTCGTGCGAAGCCGCTTCACCAACGTTGGCTCCCGCGCTCCCCACCCTACCCTTGTAGACATCCATCCCTACGCATACCCTTGCTCTTGACCTCACTAAAGGGCCTGCTTCCTGCTCCGATTGTGCGACCTCGCGCGTTAAGTGTGGCTCTGTCACATCCAACCACCGGGGCTAAAAGGCCGACAAGTGGCTGGCCCTTTCATGAATTCTAGCGATCACGAGGAATGCAGCCGCTGTCGGCAATGACGCGCCAGTCGGTATCAGCTACCTGGATGAGTTCGGGATACGTACGGCCACGAGTTCTTTGGACACTCTACGCGGCGATCCGGCGCTCAAGCTTCCGCCGGAGATCCTCACCCGACGCTAGCGATGACACCATGTCGCCCCCTACATCCGAGAGTCGTGCCAAATCCATCCGTGGGATTTGGGCCTGATCGCGGAAAACCAGGATCGAATCGAAGTCCAAGTGATTCCGGTGAAAATAGGCCAGTATGATCGTGGTGAGGCGAGCCTTATCCCGACTCGGAACTCCATACAAGAAGACTTGGCCACCATTCCTCCCCTCCAATCGAAAGTCGATTGGATAGGCCTCCGAATTCGGAATATCAGGCAAGACGTGGTCGCGCTGGATCCGATTTTCGTCAGCTGTCTGAAAAATCATGTCCGCGAGGTCTTCGTAGAACGTAGAGGCAACACGGGAACGCAAATGGAGCGTGAGATCGTAGATTCGAGTCAGGCCGCGGCCGTACCGAAATAGAGCAACAGAAAGACCGTCTGTAAGAGTATCTAGATAGAACACTCCCCCGTCCTTGTCCACACGTTCCTCGGCTAGGATACGCTCAAGCAGGAGGCCGCGGCTTCCAGAAAGGAAGGCGTCGATATCGTGCTCGTAGCTGATCCGCATCAGTGTGTCACCCCTGTCGGATAGGCGTACGCCGCCGGGTACCTCCGACAAATAGATCGGATAGCGGTCCCCGTCGGGGAATTCGAAATCGACGTCGAGCATCAGCTGACCGTCGGGACGTCGCTCCACTCGGACTGTCGTACAGAGCTGGTCGCAGAGTCGCCGCTGCAGGTCGTCAGGATTGATGGCCATTGAACAGAATCGGATGATCGGATTCAGCGCGTAGTCCAGAAAGCCTAAAGTCCTCGATCAGACACACGAGGGCCCCTTCAAGGGTTTCGTAGCGGGTCGTTTCCTCGGCTTCGTATTCCGGCTTTCTGCCAGCGAGGATTGCGGCCTCCGTAGCCTAATGAATGTGAGGCTTGTACCTGATGTCGCCGTGCCGGTGGTTCGGACCGTTGTATCGGGCTAGTGTGAGCGGTTGCCCACTTGCCGGAAGATACACGATCCCGCACGAATAACTCAGCACGTCGAGAAGACTCTGTCGCTGATAGATCAGGAAGTGGAATTGTCGATTGTCCTCAGTAGTTCCGGTTGCCTGGAAGATCCGCTGCTTATGCACAGGGTGCAAGTTCGGCTTATTGGACCAGCGTGCTCTCGGATTGCTGACCTTCTTCGGCAGCCTCTGGAGGCCACGAAGCTCTTCTTCAGAGTAGTTTGCAGTCACTGGATCCCGGCTAGAGTCGAGGTATCACGACTCCGTGATGTGCGGCCAGAAGCACGCGAACTGGCGAGGACCAAGCCACTGACCGTTTTTTCCAGTTAATTAAGACTCCTTCGCGAGAGGGCGGATCCCAGCGACGTTAAACTCGTCTCGATCTCGATAACGAATCGAATGTGCTCGGCCCGCAGTTCACAAAGCTCGACGATCAGCTGCTTTATCTTGTTATCGGACGGCACGCCATCATCCTCCTGCGATTCTACATCAAAATAGTGGCCTGGCGTTAGGACATGACCGTGCTTGCGCACCTCATCCAGCAAGTCGTGCTTGCAGAAGCCCGGACCATCAAGGGAGCCGTTCCCTTCCGCTCTAGTCCGACAAGCATTGCCTGTGTCCGCAATCCGGCCGATGTCCTTACCGGTCGGGTCGCTGTGCCTCCTATCCACTATCCGGCCGAGCTTCCGCGCATTGATAAGCAGGATCTCTCCGCGCCGCTTGCGCCCACGCACCAGGAACCACAGGCAGACGGGAATCTGGGTCCAGGAAAGGTCTGGCCCGCTGTGCACCTCGTCGAGGCAGGCCACCATCCCGGAGAAGCTCCGGTCCGCATTGGCCCACTCAGTCCGGCAAACGAAAGAAAAATCCACAAACAGACCTCCCGAGGCTACTTCCGTGGCCAGACCCTCGAGTTGACGGCGCACCAAGGTATTGAGGAGTCTTCCTCGGGATGAATTCGCCCAGACTGGACCATGAACAGGACCTCCGGACAGTGATCTGGCCATCTATAAACAGTGCAATGCGTGGCTACCCGATCCAGTCGGAACTCTGGAGGATATCGCCTCACGTCGCTTACTTCACACAGCACAAAGCGGGCTCATCCAAATGGCTCCTTTGAAGACCCAAGCGAGCGCGGCCCTGTGCCCCCGAGCACCTCTGGTTGACTCGTACCAATACCCGAAACGGGAGAGGATACCCAGAGTGAATTCTGTGCCTTCGAGTGCCAATCCAAGGGGCAGCGGAACGCGACGAATTTGAATCCCGGCATGCTATGTGACCTTCACAAGGAAGGACCTTTGAATATGACCCGTGGCTTCGTTCGCGGACGTCAGCGTGGTCAGCAGCGACGGCTTGAAGGGAAATACCACACCTTCCGGGCCCGCGGGTGCGCAGCTGGCCGAAGTGGCGGGTTAGATCGTTGCCATGGCATGAGCAGCCGCGCCAGGTAGTTCAATGGCGATCAAGAGGCCCTACGAGCCCGTCGGGAAGAGCCTACGGAATCTGCATTTTCCGCGTTCAACCTGAAGCATGTAGCCAGTTCCTACGACCGCTTCCTACTCGACGGCAAAGAGGATCGTAGCAGCGACCTACAGAGAAAGGCAAAAGACACTGTGGTCGTCCGACGAAGAGTGGAGCTAAGCGGAGTCGAACCGCTGACCTCCTGAGTG
>JAAXGO010000056.1 GCA_012267425.1 Rhodothermales bacterium | reverse complement strand
ATCGGTGCGGTGCAGCCTTCGATGTAATGCACCTCGGAGCCTTCGTCGGCGATGATCAATGTCCGCTCAAACTGCCCCATGCTCTCGGCGTTGATGCGGAAATATGCCTGCAGCGGCATTTCCACCTTAACCCCGGGCGGAACGTAGACGAAGCTGCCACCGCTCCATACAGCGGTGTTTAGCGCCGAAAACTTGTTGTCTCTCACCGGAATGAGCTTGGCGAAGTACTTCTTCACAAGTTCAGGGTGCTCGCGGAGGCCGCTGTCCATGTCGAGGAATATCACGCCCTGCTTTTCGAGCTGCTCGATTACGTTGTGATAGACGACCTCGGAGTCGTACTGCGCTCCGACTCCGGCGAGGAATTTCTGCTCCGCTTCGGGAATACCCAACCGGTCGAAGGTGTTCTTGATGTATTCCGGAACGTCGTCCCAATTGTCTTCGGCATTGCCGGAGGTGGGTCTGACGTAGTAGTACATGTCGTCGAAGTCGATGCCGCCGAGATCGGCGCCCCACTCCGGCATCGGCCGTTCCAGGAAGTGCTTGAGACCGTCGAGCCGATACTCGAGCATCCAGTCAGGCTCGCCCTTGACTTCCGAAATCTGACGGACTACACGCTCGCTCAGACCCTTCTCGGTCTTGAACGCCGCGGCTTCCTTGTCGTGGAACCCGTACTTGTAGTCGAACTTTACGTCGTAATCAGGCGCCTCAATTTTGACCGCCATGTCTTTTATACCCCTCCCGCCACCGGGGCGAGATACTCGTCGTATCCTCGCTCTTCCAGTTCCATTGCGAGTTCCTTGCCACCCGACCGAACTATTCGGCCGTCTACGAATACGTGGATGTAGTCCGGCTCTATGTACTTAAGAATTCTCTCATAATGGGTAATCAGCAAAATCCCCATTTCCGGATGCATCAAGGTGTTGACGCCGTTGGCGACGGTCCGCAGCGCGTCGATGTCGAGGCCTGAATCGGTCTCGTCCAGGATTGCAAGCTCCGGCTCCAGCACCGCCATCTGGAGAATCTCCGAGCGCTTCTTCTCGCCTCCTGAAAAACCTTCGTTTAGATAGCGTCTGGCGAAGGACTGGTCCATGCCCACCAGCTCCATCTTCGACATCATCAGTCTTCGGAAGTCGCGTACGCGGATTTCGTCGTCCGGCTCTCGCCGAGAGTTGATTGCCGCCCGCAGAAAGCCGTGCAGGGGCACGCCCGGTATCGCCACGGGATACTGAAACGCGAGGAACATGCCCATTTTGGCGCGGACGTCCGGGTCTTCTTCGGTTACGTCTTCGCCTTTGAATATGACGCGGCCGCCGAGGATCTCGCAGTCAGGGCTTCCCATCAAGGTGTTCGCGAGCGTGCTCTTGCCCGATCCGTTG
>JAAXGO010000055.1 GCA_012267425.1 Rhodothermales bacterium | reverse complement strand
GGCGACGTCAAGTACCACCTCGGAGCAAAAAGCGTCCACACTGCGCCGAGTGGAATGACGATCCGACTTTCCCTCGCCTCGAACCCGAGTCATCTCGAATCGGTCAGTCCTATCGTCGAAGGGATGGTGCGTGCGAAGCAGGACCTGCTTCGGGAACAGGAGGATTCGATTTCGCCGGGCGGCGACATCAGCGACGCCGTCATTCCGCTATTGATTCACGGAGATGCGGCGTTTGCAGGTCAGGGTGTGGTGGCGGAGACGCTGAATTTCAGCCAACTACGCGGCTATCACACCGGCGGGACGATTCACATCGTGATCAACAACCAGATCGGATTTACCACTGGTCCCAGTGAAGCTCGCAGTTCCACGTATGCGACGGACGTGGCACGCATGATAGAGGCGCCGATTTTCCACGTGAACGGAGACGACCCCGAAGCGTGCGTCCGTGTGGCACGTCTGGTGCTTGACTACCGGCAGGTCTTCAACAAGGATGTAGTCGTCGACATGTTGTGCTACCGCGTCCACGGCCACAACGAGGGTGACGAGCCCACGTTCACGAATCCGGTACTCTACAGCAAGATTCAGTCGAAACGCTCTTCGCGCAAGCTTTACACGGAGATGCTACTGCAGCGCGGCGAAATGAGTCCGGAGGAAGTGGGGCAGCTCTTGGACGATTTCCAGGGGCAGCTAGAGAACGCATTCGAACGCACAAAAGACTTAAAGCAGAAAGACCGCGAGTCGATCCTTATCGATTTGTTCGCTCGTATGGAGGGCCACCGCGAGCCACTCGACGAGGTAGACACACGAGCGCGTGTGGAGGATATTGAAGAGACGCTGGCTGCACTCGTCCGGGTGCCTCACGGCTTTGCGGCGCACCCGAAACTCATGCGGCAGTTCGAACGCCGTGACCAGGCATACCGAAGAAACGGCCGGATTGATTGGGCATTCGCGGAAGCGTTGGCATTCGGTACGCTGCTGTTGGAAGGCACGAGTGTTCGACTCAGCGGACAGGACTCACGTCGTGCGACGTTCAGCCAGCGGCACGCGGTCATCTACGATCAGGAGTCCAACGATGAGTTCATTCCGCTTAATGACATACGAGACGGACAGGCGCCGCTGTACATCTATGACAGTCTGCTTTCGGAGTACGCGGTCACCGGATTCGAATATGGCTACAGTGTTTCGAACCCATCCGCGCTGGTTATCTGGGAGGCCCAGTTTGGCGATTTCTCGAATGGTGCCCAGATTGTGTTCGATCAGTTTTTGTCGGCTGCCGAAGAGAAATGGGGGCAGCATTCCAGCTTAGTGGCGCTGTTGCCGCACGGGTATGAAGGGCAGGGGCCAGAGCATTCGTCGGCGCGCCTGGAGCGCTTTTTGCAGCTTTGCGCCGAAAATAACATGACCGTCTGCAACCTAAGCACGCCGGCCAACTACTTTCACGCGCTTCGGCGGCAGGTCAAGCGGGACACCAAGAAGCCGCTCATTTTGATGACGCCCAAAAGCCTGCTTCGCCATGCGATGGCGGTGTCATCGACGGACGACCTTGTTGACGGGGCGTTTCGCCACGTCATCGGTGATGACGTCGACCCCGCGGGCGTACGGCGGCTTGTGTTCTGTACAGGGAAGGTATACTATGATCTGCACAAGGCGTTGGAGTCAGAGCCCGATTGGCGATCGGCCATCGCGCTCTCGCGCATCGAACAGCTATATCCATTTCCGTTCGAGTATGTCCGCGAGGAAATCGCGCAGTATTCGGGCCTTAGCGAAGTGCAGTGGGTTCAGGAAGAGCCGGCGAACATGGGTGCGTGGTCCTATGTCCGCAACAAGATTGACGAACTTATCGAAGAAATTCACGGAGCGGGAGCGATCCGCGTGAAGTATGTCGGACGCTACGCGAGTGCGTCACCCGCCTCCGGCAGCGCAATGGTGCACAAGATCGAGCAGTGGCAGCTCGTGCAGGAGGCGATAGTGCCGGCAGGTGCCGGCGGCGCTTTTTAGTAGCGCCGGTTATGTTTGCGCGCATTCCGCGCGGCTTTTTCTTTGGCGATCCGGCGTTCTTCGGAGGGCTTTGTGAACGTCATGTTTTGGCGATACATGCGCAGGATGCGACTCCGGTTGACCGCACGCTTGAAGCGGCGCAGGGCACGATCGATGTTTTCCTTGTCGCGGACTTTGACGCCGATTCCTACATGGTGAGCCAAGAGTGCTTCCTCCGTTCTTTAGGATGATCTGTAACCGACTGTGGTACGAACAATACCCGTCTCTCAGTCACTAGTTCCACGCCGTCTTCGCGGAAGGACTCGCG
>JAAXGO010000003.1:4422-4768 GCA_012267425.1 Rhodothermales bacterium | reverse complement strand
CGGCTGGGGAACACGAGGTGGAGTTGCGCTATTTTTCGCCGGTGTTGGCTTGGGCGCGGGGGGCGGTTGTGTTGGGGTTGGTGGTGGTTGTGGGCGTGGTGGCGGCGGCGTGGCGGCAGCGGCGGCGGGATGGTTGACAAATGGATAGGGGGGCGTGATATTTGCCGACGATAGCCTTGGAGGGCGTCTGTTATGGATAGCGGCGCGATAGATTGGACTGTTGTAAGCGTCGGGATTGCGTTGGCCGGGTTGATTTTGGTGACGACGCAGCGTATGCGCGCCGACATGAAGGCGCTTGAAGAACGGCTGAACAAGCGGCTGAATGAGAAGATAGATGGGTTGGCGG
>JAAXGO010000003.1:0-4287 GCA_012267425.1 Rhodothermales bacterium | reverse complement strand
GAGAAGATAGATGGGTTGGCGGCTCGTCAGGACGAGAAGATAGATTCGCTTTCGGATCGGTTGGGTCGCGTAGAGGAGGGTCAGGCACAGCTTTCGGAGCGGCTGGGTCGTCTGGAGCAGGAGCAGGCGCGGATGAATGGGGTGCTGGAGACGCTGCCCGAGCGGCTGGGTCGTCTGGAGCAGGAACAGGCGCGGATGAATGGGGTACTGGAGACGATACGGGCCGGGCTCTCGTATCAGGTGGAGCGTGCGGATGCGGGCGACCGCGTGGCGGAAGATGCCGAATCGTACGAGACAGAGGGCTGAACGGCAGCAGACCCTCAAACGGAATTCCAACCATTTGCACAAGCTCCCGCTTGCCATTGGCCAGTCCTCGCGCTTTTCCTAAATGAAGGCTTTACAGGGGGGATAGGGGTTTTTTTACTAAGTACTTTAATAGATAATTTACACTTGACACTTCTATTTTTTCTCGGTATAATTAGCTCTATTGTAGAGGAGAACGCGTATGCGTTATGGACGAGAAAGCCGCGAAAGGGGGCATATGAAACACGCAAAAACGCAACTTCTTAGTGGGTTTGAAGCAAATCCATCTTTTCATATCACTTTCTTAATCAGGGACGCGATCCCTGGGGAGGTTTCATAATGATACACATGAAGTCGCTAATCCGGCGTTTGGATTGCGTCCCTTGGTTACTGGCCGCCTGCTTTGCACTAGTATGGGCCGGAGAGGCGCAGGCGCTGTCCGTAGGTCAGGGAGGTCGGCTCGCTGTACAGCCTGAAGATACTGACGAAATCAAACTGGAGTTGGACCTGACGGAAGTAAGCGAGGGTGAGTTAGGTGCGCTTGGTTTGCATAAGGATGCAGCATCAGTCCCGATCAAAGTCACAGCTACACATCTTAATGACGATGGTTCGGCGATGAATAACGACCAAGCAAAAGCGGCGGATAAGCCGCTGACGCGAATCTCCTTGGGGTCCATTTCCAGTCCAGGGACGCTAACGAGTGATAGCAATCCTACAACGCTAACTATGCCAAGGGGAGTAAAAGACCTGACCGGTGCCGCCCCAGAAAACGACAAAAACAATGGTGTGCCTCGCTACGTCATGGATATGCCTTTGCTCGTGATTCCGAAGCACACAGCATCGGCATCGGTAACAGTTTACTTCTTTCCCGAGGACGATGATGTTATGGGAGACGACGCTACGGACGATGGACGAGGCACGGCCGGCGACGATCTTCGGATTTGGATTACAGGCAATGACAACAAGAACGCCACCACCACCTCAGTTCGCCCGGCGTATTTTATGCTGCGTGACAACGACAGGGGCAACAAGGCGGTCACCTTATCGTTTGATAAGATTTCTCTAAGCAAAGAGTCTGAGAAGGTTGATGTCACCGTGACGGCGACCTTGGACGCACGCAACCCAAGAAAAGACGTGACGTTTTCTTTCAAGGATGTTGTAGATGTCACAGGTTCTCTTGGTAGAAGTGGTACAGGTGGTGACAATGCTGCCCTTGATGACGAAGGCTTTAATGCCCTTGGAACTAGCGATAAGATTGCGCGTCGCGATGCGTTTTATACGGGCACCGGCTTTGGCAATATAACCATCGCGGCAGACAAGAAGTCGGCGACGAAGACGTTTTCCATTGATCCCATCAATGTAAACGAAGCGCTGTTAGCCAAAGATGGAAGCACTTGGATCGCGTTAGGATCCGAAGACGAGCTGGACGATGTGGGGACGCAGACTGAGGGCGCAGGCACTGCTGATGATGCAACTGATGATGTATTCGCGGGCATCACGGTAATCCCCGGCTTCATCAAGCTGACGGCAGAAGGGCTGCCTAAAGTGGACAAGCTGACAGAAGTCTCTCCCGCACTCTACGAGGATGGCGGTGCTGAGCAGGCCGCTCAGATAGACATTACCTTGAAGGCTGCTGCCCCAGCTGGGGGGACGACTGTGACTGTCAGGGCTGAAGGGATAGCCGATAAGGGGAGACGCGATATAGATTACGTGGCGGAAGTAGCGGAGAGTAGGGTGTCCATTGCCGAAGGCGAGACAGTGGGGAGGGCCACTATCATCGTTACTCCCATCGACAACGATAGTACGAATGATTGGCAGTTCAACGTGTATGCCACGGTCGGAGACGTGACCGAGGCGGCTCCACTGGCTGTCAAGATCAACGACGACGAGGCGGCCATCTCTGAGATCAGGCTGAGGGCTACGCTTGGTGAGAGTACTGAGAGTCCTCCGACGATATCAGAGCTCGACGGTGAGACAACTATTACGATCACCGCGTACGTAATCGGCAAGGCACCCGCCGCCGCCGTGGAGATACCCTTGACCACGCTTGGGGGTAGTGCGGCCCGCGAGGTTGACTACAGAGCATCCTTGCGCACTCTGACGATTCCTGCCGGCGAGACAACTGGTACGCAGGAGATCACTATTACCCCAGTAGCAGACGAAAAAGATGACGGTGATGGTAAGCCGGCGGACGAGACGATCGAAGTAGGATCGACGACGGCGAAGGCTGATACTCCGGGGATAGTCAAAATCGGGGACAAGGATATCAATGTCGTACGAGCGACGATCAATCTGAAAGACGAAAAGACGCCGGCTGCCGATCCAGCGGAGGAAGCACCTGCCGTAGCGTTGGCTGACGACGATCCTACCGTCTCGGGTGCGGTTGGCGAGGAGTTGTCGGCGGAACTACCGGCAGCGACCACCGAGGATGAAGATGCCGAGGTGACGTACCTCCTCTCCGGTGATCTTCCCGCCGGCCTATCGTTTGACGCGGCTACGCGGACGATTTCAGGTACGCCGACGGCGGCGGGAGAGGCCGAAGTTACTCTCTACGCAACGGACGGCACCAACGCCGCGAGCTTGGCCTACACCATTACTATCACGGAGGCACCGACGGCCGAGGTTAATCTCGAGGGTATAACCTCCAGTCACACTTCAGTCCGCGAGAACGACGGTCAGGCGACGAACATCACGCTGACCGTGACGTTGGCGGAAGCTGCTGGGGCTGGCGGTGAGAAGGTCAGCCTCGGAATTACCACTCCAACGGAAGGTACGGCGGCCGGGCGCGATACAGACTTCGACGCCACACTGGACGGATCCATCACCATTGCCGAAGGCTCAAGATCAGGGACAGCACAGCTTTCCCTGACGCCTAGGGACAACACGACGGCGGATGGCCACAAGGCCTTTGGTGTGCAGGCTACTTCGTCGAGTGGACACCAGGCTCAGGTCGATATCGGTATCTCCGACAACGAGTCGGACAGCGGAGCCTTGGTGCTGTCGGTAACACCAGATAAGGTAAGCGAAGGTACTACGACCTCGGTCACAGTAACCGCCTCCTTAGACGGCAAGGCCGGTGAGGCCGACGTGACGGTAAGCATTGGCAT
Source organism: Rhodothermales bacterium (assembly GCA_012267425.1). Lineage (GTDB taxonomy): Bacteria > Bacteroidota > Rhodothermia > Rhodothermales > Bin80 > Plut-88865. The sequence goes on along the minus strand of JAAXGO010000003.1, from coordinate 877 downwards.
CTCTTCGGAGTCGTCAGCCTCCCGCGATGTGGATTACAGCGCAGATTTCGATCCGCGGGCGCAGATCACGATTTCGTCTGGCTCGATATCGGGCACGACAGCCGTGAACATCAACGCCGTTGCCGACGACGCGGAAGAAGGCGAGGAGACCATCATTCTCACCGGTTCCGCTGACGGCTTGGCCATGGGTTCGGCAGCCATCACGCTGGCAGACGCCATGATGGACGACGATATGGACGACACTGACGGCGACATGGCCGACGATGGCGACGACATGATGGCGGGCTTCCATTTCGCCGAAATGGTTGACGCCCAGGTATACACCGCTGGTACGGCGATCGAACCTTTGGTGGTGCCGGAAGCTACGGGCGGCGAAGGCGATGTATCGTATCGCGCCTTCGACTTGCCTGCTGGCTTGACGTTTGACGCGGCCACGCGGACGATTTCGGGCACGCCCGAAGCCGCAGGGACCGCTGAAGCCACCGTCTTGGCGCAGGACAGCGCAGGTGCCGCCGCCACGTTGACCATCTCCATCACGGTCAACCCGGCGCTGAGCTTCGGCGACTTGTTTGGCGCTGGTAAGGTCGTTCCGACGGATTCGCACGGTTTGACTGAAATCCGCGAATTCGTCGTTGGCCAGCGCGTGGAAGGCTTCACGCTGCCGGAGGGCGCAGGCGGCACTGCACCGCTGACGTACACCCTCTCGCCGGCCCTGCCAGCGGGCCTGACGTTTGACGCGGCTACGCGGACGATTGCGGGTACGCCGAGGGCGGCGAGCGAGAGCGTGTATACGTACACGGTCACGGACGCCAACGGCGCGAGCGTGTCGCTGGCGTTGCAGACGCTGCCGGCTGCATTCTCCTTGGCGGACAATTTC
>JAAXGO010000054.1 GCA_012267425.1 Rhodothermales bacterium | reverse complement strand
ACCTAGCACCATACGCCAACAACGTAGCGTGGTGCATGGCGGTCGAAAAACTGGCCAACATCGAGGTCCCCGAACGAGCGCAGTGGATTCGCATGATAATGTGCGAGCTGGCGAGGATTTCTTCACACCTTCTGTGGCTGGGTGTCGGACTCATGGATGCTGGGGCAGTGTCGGTGTTTCTATGGACGTTTCAGGGACGTGAAGATCTGTACACCATTTTCGACGAGATAACCGGTGCCCGCTTTACGGTCTCGCACAGCCGCATCGGCGGTCTGGCATCTGATTTGACTCCGCGCGCGCTCGAGCTCATCAAAGACTTCACGGACCGTTACGTGGGAATCGTCGAAGGATGGCGCAAGTTTCTTAACCGCAACCGCATCTGGGTGGACCGCAACAAGAACGTCGGGGTTGTATCTGGCGACGAGGCGATCGCCCTCGGGCTTACCGGACCGAACCTGCGCGGCAGCGGTGTCGCCTATGACATCCGGCACTTCGAGCCGTATCTGAAATACGAGGAGGTAGATTTTACGATTCCGCTCCGCGAAGAAGGCGACTGTCTCGCCCGATATCACGTGCGGATGGAAGAGATGCTCGAAAGCCTGTCAATCATCAAGCAGTGTCTCCGGCGCCTGCCCGACGGGCCGATCCGAGCGGACGATGCCAAACAGGCCTATCCTTCCAAGAACGAGGTGTATTACTCGATGGAAGGCATGATTCACGATTTCATGTATACGGACACCGGAGTCGTGCCCCCGAAAGGGGCGTCGGCCTACCATGCGATCGAGTCGCCCAAAGGCGAACTCGGCTTCTACCTCGAAAGCGACGGTACGGGCAATCCATGGAGGGCACGCATCAACGCTCCGTCGTTTACCAACCTTCAGGGCCTCGAGTCCATGATGGAAGGGCATCCTGTCGCGGACATTGTCGTCCTCATCGGATCCATGGACCCCGTGATGGGCGAAGCGGATAAGTAACCACGCCATGGCCGACTTTATTTACAATCCAGTCGTCATGCTTCCGAGCGAAGATGTCCATTTTTCGGACGAGGAGCTCGTCTTCACCGAAAAGGAAAAGCGTGAAATCGCTTCGTGGGTGGCCAAGTATCCGACCGCCGATGGGGCCATCATGCACGCTTTGTGGCTCGCGCAGGAAAAATTTGGTTTCCTTCCGCCGGAGGTAATACGCCTGACCGCCGACACCGTAGGGATCCCCTACTCGCAGGCCTACGGCGTAGCCACGTTCTATACGCAGTACTACAAGGAGAAGACCGGCACCCACGTCCTTGACGTGTGCACCTGCTTTTCCTGCCAGTTCTGCGGCGGCTACGACATGCTGCATTACCTTGAGGAGAAACTGGGCATCCACAAGGGTGAAACGACCTCGGACGGCCTGTTCACCGTACGGGAAGTGGAGTGCCTCGGCGCGTGCGGCTCGGCACCCCTGCTGCAGGTAACTAACGGTCCGTTCGTTCACAACCTGACGCGGAAGAAGATCGACGCACTCATCGACGACCTCAGAGACGGCCGCATCCCGCCCTTTGTATCGGTTACGCTGCCCCAGGACGAAACCGAACTCGGCGGCAACCGCCGCTCAGACGCCGAGGCCGTCGAGGGATACCAAACGCCGCCCGTGAACGGCACCGTCAAATAGCCAATGGTATCAAAGGCCGACGACTGGAAAAACTGGCAGCGTGTGCTCCTGCCACCCGTGCGGGACCTCCACAACCTGGAGGTGTACACAGCACATGGTGGCTACAAGGCACTCGGCAAGGCGCTGACGATGGCGCCTGAGGACGTCACGCAAATGGTCAAGGCCAGCGGCCTCAAGGGCCGCGGCGGTGCGGGCTTTCCGACGGGTCTCAAGTGGAGCTTTATGCCTCCGGTTCAGGAAGATGTGCCGCGGTTTCTCTGCGCTAACGGCGACGAGAGTGAGCCCGGTACCTTCAAGGACCGACAGCTTATGGAGTACAATCCGCACCTCATGTTCGAAGGCATCTTGATTGCCAACTATGCCATGTCCATCACGACGTGCTATCTGTACGTCCGTGGCGAGTTTGCCGACTGGATTCGTCTTATGGCGGCTGAGCTCGAAAAGGCATACGCGGCTGGTTTGGTGGGGACGAACATCATGGGAAGCGATTTTTCAACTAACATCGTGATCCACAAGGGGGCCGGGGCCTACATTTGCGGTGAGGAGACGAGCTTGATGGAGTCTTTGGAGGGCAAGCGGGCTTATCCGCGCATCAAGCCGCCTTTCCCGGCGCAAGTGGGTATCTGGGGACGCCCGACTACGATCAACAACGTTGACTCGCTCGCCTGCGTACCGCTCATTCTCCGCCATGGTGCGGATTGGTTTGCCTCCATCGGTGCGGCGAATCATCCCGGCCCGATTCTGTATGGTATTTCGGGGCACGTCAACAGGCCCGGCGTTTACGAATACCCGAGTGGGATGCTCATCACGGACCTCCTGCACGTCGCGGGCGGCATGCGAGGCGGCAAGAAACTCAAAGCGGTTGTACCTGGCGGCTGCTCTGTACCCGTACTGCGTGCCGACATGATCGACGGTGTCACCATGGACTCGGACAGTTTGGCGGAAGCGGGTTCTATGTTGGGCACCGCCGGCATGCTCTTCCTCGACGAGGACACAGATATGGTGGCCTTCCTGCGTCGCGTGGCACATTTCTACCACCACGAGAGCTGCGGGCAGTGCACGCCGTGCCGTGACGGAACCGGGTGGATGGAAAATCTTCTCGCGCGAATCGACAATGGAGGCGGCAACCTGCGCGATCTTGACCTGCTGCTCGATCTGTGCGATCAGATGGAAGGCCGGACCGTGTGTGCGCTGGCTGATGCGGCCGCGTGGCCCGTGCGCAATACGATCAAACGCTTCAGAAAAGAATTCGAACTGCGCTGCAAGCGATCCGTTTGGGCCGCAAGCAGCATATAACCAACGTCACATGAAACGGCCCGTCCTTGCGCTCCTTGTCATCGTTATCTTCGCGTGCGGCGCCCCCGAAGACACATCGCACTTCGACGTCTGGGGTGACGCCTTTGACGAAGAAGGCGCTCTCCCGGTCCGGGCGGTGCTGGCAGAACGCGCCGAGTACATGGGAGAGCCGGTCAAGATAGAAGGAACCGTCTCGGCAGTGTGCAAGATGATGGGGTGTTGGCTCACCCTGCGTTCCGAAGGCCACGAAAGCGTACGCATTCTCGTAGCACGGGACGAAGAAGATAACTACAAGTTCACCGTCCCGACCGATATCAGCGGCCGGCACGCTGTGGCTTGGGGCACGCTGAGTGAAGAGATTCTCACGCACGATGCCAGGCAGCATCTCGCCGAAGAATCAGACGGCGTAACGCCACCCGAACGCGAGCTGCGACTGACCGCGTGGGGTGTCCTCGTCGCAAAGATCTAGGTCCGCTTTATCTCCTGAAGCAACCCGCGGCAAGCCATGCCACGCGTTACGATTGACAACACCGCGTTCGAATTCGAAGGGCGTCCGCTGCTGTTGCAGTTCTGTCTCGATCACGGCATCGAGCTTGCGCATTTCTGCTACCATCCGGCAATGAGCGTGCCTGCCAACTGCCGGCAGTGCCTCGTAGACGTTGGGATGCCGCTCAGGGATCGAGCCACAGGGGAGATCCAAACGGACAGTGACGGTGAGCCTCTCATCCGCTTCTTCCCGAAGCTTCAGACCAGCTGTTCGCTCGCGCTCTCGGACGGCATGGTCGTCCATACTCCGCGGTCCAGCAAAAAAGTGGCCCGTGCCCAGCGGGACACCATGGAGTTTTTACTCATCAACCACCCGCTGGATTGTCCTATCTGTGATCAGGCAGGGCACTGCCCGCTCCAGATTCAGGCCTACAAGTACGGCCCCGAAGGATCCCGTTTCGAGTTTCACAAGACCCACAAGCCGAAGAAAGTCAAACTCGGCCCGCGCGTCATTCTGGACGCCGAGCGGTGCATCAACTGCACGCGCTGCGTGCGCTTCACCGACGAGATATCCAAGAGTCACCAGCTGACTATCATCGAGCGGGGGGTCAAGAACTACCCAATGACGCCGCCCGGCGCGACATTCGACGAACCGTACTCGATGAATGTCATTGACGTGTGTCCGGTCGGCGCACTCACGAGCGTAGATTTTCGGTTCCGGGCCCGCATTTGGGAAATGAGCAAGACGCCGTCGATCATCACGACCGGCGCAAAAGGATCGAATTGCTGGCTGTGGGTACGCGACAACCTCGTACTCCGCGTAACGCCCAGACCGAATCCCGACGTGAACAAATTCTGGCTGCCGGACGTGGATCGGCTCGATTACGACCGCTTCAACAGCGACCGCCCGAGTGGACCACTCGTGCGCGGACTCAACGGCACGGCCCTAGCATCGTGGGATGATGCGTTCGGGCACGCCGCGCGGATTCTCACCGACGCTGGCGGAATGCGTACCTTGTTTCTTGCGTCGGCCATGGCGACTGTCGAAGACAACTATCTCCTCAAGCGTCTCGCAGAGTCTCTTGGAGGGACCGTCGCAGGCTTCCTTCCGCACGTCGAGGTAGGGCGAGGAGACGGCTGGCTGCTTACGGACGACCTCACGCCCAACGCCGAAGGCTGCCGCCGGCTCGGCATCGACGAAGTGGACGTCGCGCTCCTTCGCGCGCAGCTTCGTGGCGGCTCGTTTGATGTGGTATACGTTCTCGAAGATGATCCCGTCCGGGCAGGGCTATTTGCCGCTGACGATTTGCGTACGATTGCCGTCGTGCTGCACCACACCCACACGACGAACCGTACACTTAACAGTGCGAACGTTGCGCTTCCCGCCGCGACGGTCGCGGAAACGGCAGGAACATTCGTCAATCAGGATGCGCGCGCACAGCGCGTCGTGCCGGCCAAGGCCGTCCGTGGCGTGTCACGGACGCTGCGCATGTACATGGGGCTGAGTCGCGCCGACACGCACGGCACGCCGTTCGACCGGTGGCACAACGAGGCCCACCAGATAAACTGCCGTCCGAGTTGGGACATCCTTCCCGCCGTCGCACGTAAGGCTGGCGTAGACCTCACGTACCCGGGCCCGAAGCAGGTCATGGACGAGATCGCCGCGACGTTCGACACGTTCGCAGACGCCACCTGGGATGCCATGCAACTTTCGGGCGTCCAACTGGCCGAGGCAGGCGTGACACAGAGTACGTAAGTAATTGGTGCCGAATCCGCGTCATGGACGTTCCGCTTTGGCTTTTGGCCGTCATCGCCTTCGTGATCATCAATTTCATGCTGGTCTCGGCGTCGGTGCTCGTCTATGCGGAGCGCAAGGTATGCGCGTGGATGCAGAACCGCTCCGGGCCCAACCGTGTGGGACCAGCCGGCTTTCTGCAACCGTTCGCGGACGTATTCAAACTGCTCTTCAAGGAAGAGATTTCTCCGCGCTCCGCAAGCCGTTTCGTGCATTCGCTCGCGCCGGTGGTCATGGTGGTCATCGCCATGACCGTGCCTGCTATGATCCCGTTTGCCCGGGGCGTTGTGATCGTCGACAACAGTGTGACCGTCCTCATCATCCTGGCACTTACGTCGATATCGGTGTACGGCGTTACGCTCGCCGGCTGGAGTAGTAACAGCAAGTTTTCGCTCTTGGGCGGTTTGCGCTCCGCCGCCCAGATGATTTCGTACGAACTCTCGATGGGTCTTGCCGTCGTGTCGGTTGTTTTGATTGCGGGGTCGCTCAGCGTCGTCGACATCGTCGAGCACCAGGCAGCGGGCGGTGCCGTTTTGGGGTGGAACGTTTTCCGAAACCCCATCGGAGCGCTCGTTTTCATCATCACCGCATTTGCCGAAACCAACCGGGCACCGTTTGATCTGCCAGAGGCCGAACAGGAGCTTGTCGGCGGCTATCACACCGAGTACAGCGGCATGAAATTCGGCATGTTTTTTCTCGCCGAGTACGTCAACTGGTTCGTAGCCTCATTCGTCATCGTGGCTCTTTTTTTCGGCGGCTATCTCATTCCGTTCGAACCACAGCTTTTGAGCCAGTTTCCCGGACTCGAGGGGTCGGTACTGCTCGGTGTGCTGCAGTTTCTCGCCCTGATGGTTAAGGTGAGCTTCTTCGTGTTTCTGTTCCTCTGGGTTCGCTGGACGCTGCCTCGCTTCAAGTACAACCAGCTCATGCAGATTGGCTGGAAGTATTTGCTTCCCATCGCTCTTGTCAACGCGCTCCTTGTGGCAGTGGTCATCACGCTCGTACACGTCGCGCGGTGAGCATCCTCTTATCCCCGTCCATCCTCTCTGCAGATTTTGCCCGTCTGGAAGCGCACGCACGAGAGGCCATCCAGGCAGGGGCTGACTGGCTGCACGTCGATGTCATGGACGGCCATTTCGTCCCCAATATCACGTTCGGACCGCTTGCCGTCCGTGCGCTGCGGCCGCTGCGCGATGAAACCGGGGCACTCCTGGACGTGCATCTGATGGTCGCAGAGCCGGATCGGTACGTTGGAGCATTCGTCGACGCTGGATCCGACATCGTCACTGTGCACGTGGAAGCATGTGAGGATCCGTGTGCGGTCATCCGGCAGATCCAGTCGCGCGGCGCGAAAGCGGGCATTACGCTCAATCCTTCGACCGATCTCGACGCGATACGTGACATACTTCCCCTCGTCGACATGGTCACGGTGATGTCGGTGCATCCCGGCTTCGCGGGGCAGTCCTACGTGTCCGGGAGCACCGAGCGTATCCGGGAACTCAGGCTGTGGCTTGACGGGCTCGGATCGAATGCGCATCTAGAAGTTGATGGGAGCATCAAGCCGCACAATGCCCGCGAAGCGGCGGATGCCGGAGCGACTGTCCTCGTGGCGGGAAGCGCTGTATTTCGCGGGTCGGTGGCTGCCAACGTGGCCGCTTTCCGCGCCGCGCTAGAAAACCGCGACGCCGCTTCCACGTAGGAACAAGCAGCGCCCTCGTAGCTCAACAGGATAGAGCGACGGCCTCCTAAGCCGTAAGTCCGGGTTCGAGTCCTGGCGGGGGTACCGTTGCCAATCAGACGTATACCGTGACACCGACAATTGTAGGCTACATCGCATTGGGTGCCAACCTGGGAGACCGTATAGGCACGATGCGGCAGGCCGTCGGTCGGCTGGAAGCCTACGCCGGCATCACGGTTGAGCGGGTCTCCCCTGTCTACGAGGCACGGGCCCATACGCGACGGGAAGCGGACGTCCAGCCTCCGTACCTGAATGCCGTCGTGAAAATGCGCACTGCGCTGTGCGCAGAAGATGTCTTGGCTCTTTGCCAGGAACTCGAAGCGGCCGCAGGGCGCAACCGCCTCGTTAAGTGGATGCCGCGCACGCTCGATCTGGATCTTCTCACACTCGGCCAAGAAACGAGGCGTGGACCCTACCTTGTCTTACCGCATCCTCGCCTCGCCGACCGGCGCTTCGTCCTGAGGCCCTGGGCTGACCTCGCGCCTAACCTCCACGTTCCTCATCCGTTCGACGCCACTGTAACAACTCTCCTCGATCGGTGCCCAGACACCGACGAACCGCGGCGCACGTCACTCAGTCTCCGCTCCGCAGCGTACTCCCCCGTCAGATCGCCTTGAAGGCCATCACCGATAGATCCGAGAACATTGTCGGCTCCTGTACGCAGCGGCTGGCGCTGCCAGACAGTCTGACGTTTCTTGCCGGTCTGCGTTGGCAAAACCATCCTTGCATGCCTGCTACTGGTGTGCTTTCAAGCGCAGCTCATGCGGTAGACAGTCGATGGATTCCCATTCGTCAAGCGTCATTGCCACCGACTAGTCTGAAGTT
>JAAXGO010000053.1 GCA_012267425.1 Rhodothermales bacterium | reverse complement strand
TCAGCCAGCCCTTGAGGGGAACGTCCTCCTCTGTCGGCTGCCACCACCCTTTGACGTCCACCCCATCGCCGAGCAACTGCCGACGTATGGGACTGCACTTAGCGAGGATTTCATCGGGTATCAGGTTGTAGTCGAGGCCGCGCAGCCAGCGATAGCTATACCCCAAAAACAGCACTTTCCGGGTCATCTCCGAGGTATTAATCCCGCGCGCGTGCCACATCCGCCGGTCGAACAGCACGGCCGTTCCCGCCTGCACCTGAACCTGCATTGCATCGGCAAAATCGGGCGGATGGTCTCCCTTGTGACTTTCCGGGACAATCCTGATTCCCCCTCTCTCCGGCTCGCTGATATCGGTCAGCCAGAACCCGACCTTTAGCGACAATCTCGGTTGGGGACGCTCCATTTCGGGAACCGGCCGACCGCCGTCTTGGTGCCATCCTCCCGGCTTCAGATCGATGCTACTCTTGGATTCAGGTGGGTAGTAGATCAAATGCGAGATGTAGTGCTGGACGTTCCAGCCGAGAATATCCCAAATCAGCGGGAACGTTTTGGGCCAATCGAGCAGTTCGAGAAAAACATCATCCTCGACAATAGTCCTGAACTTCGACAGCAAGGCATTGGGTGCCAAGCCACGCGCGGCCCTTTCCTCGGCATCGACGCGATCGCCGGCCTCCAGCAACTGGCCCAGCATGTCGTCGTCGAGCGCATCCTCGACAATCAAGTATCCCTGCTGCTCAAAGTGGTCGCGCTGTGCCTCGGTCATGCAGTACTGCAAGCAGCTTGGGTCCATGAGCCTTACCTCTATGATTTAGTAAGTCAGTACGGTATCAGTTGCCTAATATATCGAATAATAATACTTTATGCACATGAAAATGGAAATAGCCAAGCCCCGAGCCGGTGATCTCGTCACCGAGTTTGCTGCCGATGGCCGATATCACTTCGCAACAGCGGAATTGCGTGCGGCGCTTGGGGTATCCGCCGCCGCGACCAGACTCGCCCTGCACCGATTGGCAAAAAAGGGAGTGGTCGCAAGCCCCGCTCGCGGCTTCTACGTCATCGTGCCTCCAGAATATCGGCGCATCGGCTGTTTGCCCGCCGACCAGTTCATTCCGGCACTCATGGAGCGTCTGCAACGTCCGTACTATGCTGCGCTCCTGTCCGCTGCCCAGTATCACGGCGCAGCACACCACCGCCCGCAGGCGTTCCAAGTGGCTCTCGCCGGGAACCGCCGGCCGATCTCCTGTGGCACCGTCGAAGTCTCCTTCATAGCACGTAAGCGCATTGCCGACGTACCGGTTCAGAGTTTCAATACGCCACGCGGAACGATTCTAGCCTCAAGCATTGAGGCAACGGCGGTCGATCTGGTTGGTTATGAAAAGCGTATCGGAGGGCTAGATCAAGCCGCGACCGTCCTCTTCGAACTCGCTGAGCGCATCGATCAAGATTTACTGGTAACAGCAGCGCGAACGGCTCCTATCCCTTGGGCGCAGCGTCTTGGCTACTTGCTCGAACTCGTCGGCGCAGGGGACAAGACGTTGCCCTTGAAGGCTCACGTGCAGCAGCGGGCGCGCGACACTGCTCTGCTCCTGCCAGCCGCCAGCGACCACGGGACGCGCGCCAAGGACTGGCGACTGCTCGTCAACGCTGAGATTGAGGTGGATGTGTGATTCCACATCGGATGCGATCAGATTACGACCAAGGACTCTTCCCGTGCCCCTCTGGCGGCTGCTAAAGGTATGGACTTGTCGAGCGTGACCAGTCGAGCACCATGCGCGACCGCAAGTGCTAGCAGGTAAATGTCTGTCAATTTCCGTGGTCCCAACAATTTCCGGCGGTCCACCACTGCATCGTCAAGCAAGCTAATGTCGTCCGCGATAAATAGGTGGTGCGGCGTGGAAACCGCTACGCGCAAACGCGCCACTGCTTGGGCGATGTCCAAAGCGTTTGGATACCTAGGTTGGGAAAGGATGCGTACGCAACCGTTCTGCGTCAGGGGGCAAGAGGCCCACCCCTGTCCGATATGAGCGGTGAACCAATCCGATACCACCTCGTGATCAGCGTGATTCTCGTCGAGTAAGGCGATCAGCACATTGACGTCAAGCAACGCTCTCACGAGTCAAATCCCCAACTCGTCGCGAAGTTCATTGACAAGCTCGTTCGTGACAGCGTAGCCACCTGCTGGTATGGGCTTGAAGCCATATATATCTCGCTTCGGCTTACTTGCAGCTTCGGGTTCCACCCGCGCTGCTAGTGCTTCGCGCATGAGTTC
>JAAXGO010000052.1 GCA_012267425.1 Rhodothermales bacterium | reverse complement strand
CGATCCACCAGAGCCCGTAGTGGTGTTGAACGATCTGCCCGAAGACAGACACCACGGCTGGAAATTCATCGACTTCAGTCCGGATGGCAAGCTTTTCGTTCCCATCGGATGTGTGTGAGAGGCCCGATCCGTATGCCGCGATCTTGCGCATGAATCCTGATGGATCGAAGCGCGACGTCTATGCTCGTGGTGTCCGCAACTCAGTGGGTTTCGCTTGGCATCCCGTGACCGGCGAGTTTTGGTTTACTGACAACGGGAGCGACAACATCAGCGAGGATCCAGCGATCACAGACGAGCTGCCGCAGTGCGAACTCAACCATGCCCCGAAGCCGGGCATGCACTTCGGGTTTCCATACTACCATCAGGGAGATACGCCGGACCCCGAGTATGGCGAGGGCCGCAGCGCCGACGAATTCATCGCACCGGCGGTCCTTCTCGGTCCCCACGTCGCACCGCTAGGTATGGAATTCTATACGGGCAACATGTTTCCGGAAGCGTACCGTAACCAAGCCTTCATTGCGGAGCACGGGTCGTGGAATCGCCGCAAGAAAATCGGCTACCGTGTCAAACTGGTCCACTTCGACGACGACGGCATGGCCATCGGCCAGGAAGTATTCGCCGAAGGGTGGCTTGACGGGGAGGTGAGCTGGGGACGGCCAGTGGATGTAGAGGTCATGGCTGACGGCTCGCTGCTCGTTTCGGATGACCAGGCAGGTGCCGTATACCGAATTACTTACTTGGCCGAGTAATGACTACTCGGTAAAGAGACTTTTGCTGATGTGCATCGTCACGAGCATGTGCGGAACGTCCACGACTTCTGCGATGTGGAGATCGCCCGCCAGTGATGCGAGGACGTAGGCGTCCGTACGATCGAGCCCCTTTTCCGCTTCAAGATAGTCGATCATGTAGCGTGTCGCCTTGCGCGTTGCTTCGTCAATAGATTCTGCGAAGCCTGTGACTGCGTAGTAGTCGTTGGTTTCGTACTGTGGTTCGGTGAGATAGGGCTTGGTCTTGACGACGTTTACTTCGTAGACGATACGCATCGGAGCTTCGATGGCAGTGCCGCAGACCTCGCCCAACCCCTGCGCTGCGTGTGTGTCACCGATTGAAAATAGTGCGCCCTCTACGAGCACCGGAAAATATACAGTGGTCCCTTCCACGAGGTGCGGATCGTCCATGTTGCCGCCGTTCGTTCGCGGGGGGATGGTAGATAGCAGTGAGTCTGTGGCAGGTGCGACGCCCATCACGCCGGCAAATGGCTCGAGCGGAATCCGGATTCCGTCCATGAAGTCGGCATAGGTGGCGCCGTCTTCGAGCGTAAAGGTCTTCAAGTACGGGTCGGGGAATTCGTCGGCCAGAAATCCGAAGCCCGGAACGATGGCGCTCCAGCCAAACGTCCCAATTTCTATGTCGTGAAGAGTGACTGCAAGGACGTCACCGACCTCGGCACCTTCGACGTATACGGGTCCCGTTAGCGGGTGGATGGGATCGAAGTCAAGCTCGCTGACGGCTTCTACCGTTGACTGCGGCGTCAGCTGCCCGTCGGATGCCTCTTTCGTATACACTTCGATCACGGCCCCTGAAGGAACGGTCAGCACTGGCTCGATGGTTGCGCTGAAACGGTTATGCGTGTTGCCCGTGTCAATGAAGTAGTCTGGCGTGACGGCGGCAGGTTCGGCCTCCGGAGCGTAATCCGACTCGGAGCAGGCGACGAAGGTCACGATCATTAGTAGGAGCAGGAAGGACTTCATCAACGTGGCCACTGTGTGGATGGAATACGCCGAGAAGATACGGAAGCGGTTGGATCCTTCGACGGCTAGCCACTGTTCACGCACCGCCATTCAATCAATGCGACTATGACACGTCTCCCATACATGCACCTCGCCCACGGCGATCTGGAGCGCGAAATCGCGACAACGCGCAGGATGCTTAAACGGGCCCCCGAGGAGCAGTACGCCTGGAAGCCTCACGAGAAGTCAATGAGCCTGGGCGACCTAGTCTCCCACCTTGCTCACCTCCTCTGGTGGGGCACCACCACACTCACGACCGACGAACTGGACATGGCTGGACCGTTCCCCCGGCGTACTGCACCCGAAAATCGCGCTGCACTGCTCGACGAGTTCGACCGCAAGGCGGACGAGCTGCGCCACGCCGTTGGCGGCTTGGCCGAGGAAGATCTGGCTCGGATGTGGACGCTCAGAGTGGGCAGTCATGTCATCTTTAGCGAGCCCAAAGCCGACGTATTTCGGTCATTCACCATTAGCCACATGGCGCACCACCGCGGACAGCTCAGCGTGTATCTGCGCCTTCTGAACGTTTCAGTGCCACCGAGCTACGGACCGACCGCCGACGAGGACTCCTGACTGGTATTTGTGGACGAGGTCACCCGAAAGACGTGGCTGTCGGGTGCTGCCGGCCTCTTGTCCGCAGGAAGGTCAAGGAGCATCTTCACTTTTTCAAGTAGGATTTCGAGTGTGAGATCGATTTGGTCGCGGTGTGTCCGAAAGCACACCACCGCCAGTCGCAGCGTCAGCTTGTCCTGTAGAAGTGTCGAACTCAGGAATACCCGCCCATCGGCATGTATGAGGTCGGTCAGCTGCTGATTGAACAGGTTAGCATCGCCGCGCGGAGGTACATAGCGGAAGGTGACGACAGAGAGATCCGGATACGGTCCAACTTCAAATCCAGGCACTTGCTGCAGGCGCTCATGGAAGTAGCGGGCCAGTTGGATTTTTTCCGACAGCGCCGCGCGGAATGCAGCGACCCCGATCACCTTGAGGGGCAGCCACATGCGCAGGGCCCGAAAGTGCTTCGTAAGCTCGGGGCTCAAGAACGCCGACGCGACGAGTTCCATCTCCTGTTCTATGTCCTGTAGATAGTCGGCCCAAGCCCGGTGCGCATTGAACAGGTGGTTGCGTTCCTTTACGATCACAGCACCTGTCCCATAGGGTAGAAACAGTGTCTTGTGCGGATCCATGATTATGGAGTCCGACCGATCCATGCCATGCAATATCTCTCGCCCTTCCTGGCACAAGATGAAGAACGCCCCGTAGGCTCCTTCAATGTGATGCCATAGGCCGTGCGCTGAAGCGATGTCGCCCAGCTCCCCGATGGGATCGACGGCGCCGGTATTCGTGGTTCCTGTGGAGGACACGAGCAGCCACGGGCGGAGGCCTGCTTTTTTGTCTTTCCGTATTGTTTCTTCGAGGGCGCTGGAAGACATACGGAAGTTCTCATCCATCTGGACGAACCGTCCTGGACACTTGCTCAACCCTGCGATGCGCAGCGCCTTGCCGACGCAGTAGTGTGTATCGTTGGTTAGATACACGACAGAGCGCTCGATCTCATTTCCAGATACGCCGTGCACTTCACGCGCCGCAACGATTGCGGAGAGATTGGCCATGCTCCCGCCGGAAGAAAGAAAACCGCCTGACGAGTCAGGATAACCGAACAGTGAAGCCATCCAGCGGACAAGCATGTGTTCCATGCGGACGGCGCCGGGGCCGGCGTAGTACACGGCGGCATAGCGGTTCGCGACGGCTGCCAAGAGATCACCGAGTGCAGAATGGACCAGCCCCCCTCCCGGGATGTATCCCAGAAAACGGCTGGAGGCCGGGTCAATGCCTATGGAGTCTACATTGTCACGAAGAAGAGTGAGCGCTTCGTCGATCGAAATGCCGTCTTCGGTGATCGGCGAATTCGTCAGCGCACGGCCTGCGTCTTCCCGCTCTACGTACGCTGGCGCATGGGCAAGTTCACTTAAGTGGCGCCGTGCGTACGCGACCGTCTTTCCGAACAGTTCGTCCAATTCCGCAGCGTCGGGTTCAAGTGCCCTAGCCGCGTGTTCCAATCTTTCGAGGTGAGTCCAATCGTTGCTGTTGGTATGCATTGGTCGCTGGCAGTCTTGTGTGGAGTGGAGGAGAGATTTCTGAGCTTGAAACAAGTGGTCGCATACTTTCGGTTGACAATGGGACGATTCCACGCGTATTTCGGGTGCAGAATCCCAGGGAGCTGGAACACTAGTCCATGTCGCGCGCAAACATTGCTAATCGCATCGTGGAAGCCGGAGCCGTGGCCGTTATCAGGTTGAACGGCGGTGAAAGAGTGCTCCAGGTGGCGGAGGCGCTGTTGGAAGGGGGTGTAACAGTAATGGAGATCACGCTTACGACTCCCGGTGCGTTGCATCACATAGAAAATTTGTCCCGGCAGTTTGGGCAGTCTATACTTATTGGAGCGGGGTCGGTCCTTGGACGCGAGGCCACGCTGCGCGCGGTCAATGCAGGCGCCCGATTCGTGGTCAGTCCCGTGGTTGATCCAAGGGTCGTCGAGGCCGCCCACGAGAGTGGCGTGCCCGCGATACCGGGGGCCTTTACACCCACCGAGGCGCAGACCGCCAACGCGTTCGGGGCCGATATAGTGAAGCTTTTTCCAGCGCACTGTCTGGGCAAGAATTTCATTCCTGCACTCTTGGCTCCGCTACCCCACTTGCGGCTGATGCCTACCGGCGGCGTGCGGCCTGAAACTGCCGGCGACTGGATATGCGCGGGGGCCGCTGCCGTAGGCATCGGCGGTGCCCTGGTGGGGCGAGACGCCGTCGCGGAAGGCCGCTTAGACGTCATAGCGGACCGCGCACGCATTGCGTGTCGCAGCATAGCGGTGGCGCGAGCTTGAATTTATAACGTAATTCGGCCATGAAGGTTTGCACGTTCGGGGAGCTGATGCTACGGCTTTCGCCACCTGGAGCGGAGCGTATTGCGCAGGCCGCGACACTAGCGGTTTCGTTTGGCGGCTGTGAAGCAAACGTGGCGGCGACGCTTGCTCAGAGTGGGTTCGAGGCACATTTCATCTCGAAGATCCCAGAGCACGCCATCGGGCAGGCAGCGGTCAACCACCTACGGCGCTACGGCATTCGGACCGACTTCATCGTGCGTGGTGGCGGCCGAATCGGCGTGTATTTTCTAGAAACAGGTGCCAGTCAGAGGCCCTCACAGGTTATTTACGACCGCGCGCACTCTGCAGTCAGCGTCATGCAGCCGTCGGAATTGGACTGGGATAAAGTGCTCTCAGGAGTGCGATGGTTCCATTGGTCTGGTATCACGCCGGCACTCGGTCCTACGGCCGAGTCGTGTGTTAAAGAGGCGTGCCGCGCTGCGCGCGCCGGTGGTGCTACCGTCAGCTGCGACCTCAACTATCGCAAGAAACTCTGGACGGTCGCTGATGCGCAGCGCGTAATGATTCCGCTGATGGAATACGTGGACGTATGCATCGCCAACGAAGAAGATGCCCAGAAATGCCTCGGCATAAGCGCCCATGGGGCCGACGTCGAGCGTGGCAAACTGGACGAATCGGCATACGGAGATCTTGCACGCCTACTAAAGAAGAGGTTCGATTTCAGGGTCGTTGCCATTACACTCCGTGAAAGTTACTCTGCTTCCCGCAACGGATGGAGCGCAATACTCTTGGACGACCAGCAGTGCAGCGTGCCACGTCGGTCCCGGTGTTACGATATACAGATCGTCGATCGTGTAGGTGCAGGAGACGCTTTCGCTGGTGGGTTGATTGCGGGGCTTCTCAAAATGGACGATACACGGGAGGCTCTGGAGTATGCCGTAGCCGCGTCGTGCCTTCACCACACAATCGTCGGCGACTTCAATTTGACCACAGTGGCCGAAGTCGAAAAGCTCATGCGGGGCCCCGGGTCAGGGCGCGTGGAACGATAGCTCAGAGTGCTTCTGCAGCCAGCGCCATGGCACCCAGAACCCCCGCTCGATCGCCGAGAGCGGGAGCAACGATGTAGCTGTCGATATGCCGGGTTATTTCGTCGCGGCGAATGTATCCTCGCAGACGATCGAGGACGATTGTTCGAATCATCGGGAGGAGTTCGCTCCTTTGCATGACACCACCTCCCAATATGACACGCTCTGGTGAGAGCGTCACGATGAAGTTGATCACGGCAATCGCGAGGTAGTGCGCCTGAATTCTCCAGGCTATGTGGCCTGCTGGGATGTCGGTCGCCGCCATTTTCCAGCGTGCGGCGATGGCTGGGCCGCTGGCCATTCCTTCCAGGCACTGCCCGTGGTACGGGCACTTGCCTTCGAAGTCGTCGCCCTCAGCGCGTGGCACGAGGATGTGGCCCATTTCAGGGTGCATGAGGCCGTGGTGCCGCTTGCCGCGGATGATCGCAGCGCCTCCGATCCCCGTCCCGACTGTCAAGTATAGAAAGGTATTGACGTCACGGGCGGCTCCCCAATGATGCTCTCCCACCGCCGCGGCGTTGACATCTGTGTCGAACACGACCGGAACACCCACGGCGCGCCGGACCGGACCTACGAGATCAGTGTTCTGCCATCCCTCCTTCGGCGTATTCGTGATGTAGCCGTACGTCGATGACGCTGGATCTGAGTCAACAGGCCCGAACGCTCCGATACCTATTGCGCTTGGCAGTTTCGGCTGTGTCCGAAAGAATTCAATGGCTAGCGCTAGTGCCTCAGTCGACCCACGAGTGGGGAAACGTATTTCGGCCCGGACATCGTCAGGGCCGGTCCCCGTTGCACAGACGAACTTGGTTCCGCCGGCCTCGATGCCTCCGTACAGAGGGGTTGCATCCATAGGACCAGGCCATGCGACGCTATGTAGCGACGCCGTGCCTCAGACGCGAAGACAGTCTGCCCACAGCCGGACGCGGTGTACCAAGAGCGCCAAGCTGCGTGCCGCGCTGGCGCGCTGCGGCGCCACCGGAGCGATCCCAAGCGGCCGCATCGGTAATTGTCCAATTGGTTGTCAGGCAAAGTACCTCGAGCCGACAAAGAAGTGCCATCGTACTTACTCCAAACTCGCGTGAAAGGCGGATGACTTTCCCTTCGTCGAAGCCGTCCTTCGCCTCGATAAACAGGGGGACGCGAGGCATGAGCAGCGCTCCCGCAAATCTACTCTTTGCGGCTGTGAGGTCCACGGGCGACTGCCGGTCAATGTAGAAGGCGGCCAATTCGCGGGCAAGAGTGAAACGCCGCTGCTCTACGCCATGTCGCCGGCTTACGACGATCACTGGGAGCAGCTCATCCAGGACAAATGTCATTGATGGACTGCAGAGGGGAAGGTCGGCCACCAGCGACGCGATACCGTTATGTTCAAGGCTGCGCGCCAATTCGGCAGCCGAGACCAGCTGCAATTCGTGTCTCACGATGTCTGCTGGCTCTTCTGCCTCGTCGAGGTCCTGAATAAGCTGGCTGGGTATTGAGTGAGCTTGGCGTCGGGGCTCAGGTATGCGCTTGGCGTGGTCAAGGACCTCCATGCGCAGGCGGGCTGCACGAATTGGGGACAGGAGGGCGGTCTTGTAGGGATCATTATCGCGAACGGCTTCTAGGCAGTCGATCATGGGGGGAGGGGGGGCAGTACATCAAGGGCTGTGGATTCGTCAAGCAACATTGGGAACTTTCGAATCTCGTCGCAAAGGGCCGGAGCATCCGCCGAAGACTCCGAGGCAAAGCTCAGATTGAATCCTACACGTGCGAGGCGGCATACGGGGTTCGTCTTTCCCAATGGGGGCTCGATCCGTTTGGCTACGAAAGCGCTCGGTATTTTTTTGAAGCGCCAATTGCAGTACTTTTCCAATTACCGTTGGCAGGCCTTGAATGATCAACGTCTCGATATGTGATTATGCTGAATGGGACACAACTTTTTTTCTTTTTTTCTTTTTTTCTTTTTTTCGACCGTCATTAGCGTAAGTCCGCAAGGAGTGAATGGGGCCCAGCAAATCGCAACCGAACTTCGATTGAGCATGAAACGGACTTGTACGATTGTAATGACGCTGCTCGCCGTGGCATGGATAGCCTTGACAGGCTGTAGCGACACCGCGTCTCAGAGCGAATGGACCACGGTGCGGGACACGTTACCTTCCGGAGCGGTCCACGTAACGAACATCCCGACGGCGGACGTATCTCCAACTTGGTCACTGGTGGAGGAACTGCGTGTCGGTTCCGTGGATGGTGGTGGGCCAGATATGTTTGGGTATCTGAAGGGCCTCGTTGTGCTGGACGGCGGAGCTTTCGTCGTGCTCGAATCCCAGGTGCAGGAACTACGCGTCTTCGGCCCGGATGGCACTCACATCGTGACTCATGGCAGAAAGGGGCAGGGACCCGGCGAATTCGTGAATGCGAACGGTCTCATGCTCGGCCCCGAAGGACGCCTATGGGTCCCGGATGCGCGCAACGGGAGGATGTCGGTCTTTGGGGCCGAGGACGGCTTCATCGAGTCGTTTCCGTTCTCTGACGGGAATTTCGGCTGGGTGTGGAACGGCACAATGGTGGCCGGGAGCCGCATCTACCGGCCGGTGTGGGACGGAATTCAGGAGCAGATTCACGTCTACGATCTGACGATGAAGCGAATCGACTCGGTGCTCCTGCCCACCGACGGCGCGGAGGACGAGGAGTACGATCCCAGGAGTCAGCCCGGCACTTTCTACCTAGAGAGAAACAGTGGCTACAATCTGTTTTTGATCCCGTTCTTCCCGTCCGGAATCAGTTTCATAGATTCGCGAGGCGCCCGGTGGTTCACCCAGGAGGGTGATCCCGAGTATCGCATCAGGCGGTGGCAGCCTGGCAGTGGTACGACCCTCTTGGTCGAGACCCGACGCTTACCTGTCCCCGTACACATGGCCGAACGCGACTCGGTGATCTATGAGATGCGGCAAAGCCTCTTGAGCATGGGCGTGGGTAGACAGTTCGACTGGTCCCGTATACCCAACGTCAAACCCGCCGTCGAGGACATTTTCGAGTCGGTCGAGAACAACCTGTGGGTCCGCATCCCGTCCGACGGCGACGAGGTACTGTTTGATGTATACTCGGAGAACGGCGCCTATCTCGGAACAGCCAGCCTAGGGTCAGGTCTTAACCATTTCGACTCAGTTATCCCCGTTGTGCGTGGAGACCTGGTATGGCTGGTCGTGACGGACGAGTTGGACGTGAGCTACGTCGTTCGGGCACGAATCACGCCGGCTGACCGAAGTCCATCGTGAGAGGAAGCCAATCCCCGTCCGGCCTCGTGAGCTTGGGGCCGCAGCCTGTTAGGCACGGGAGGCAACGGGCTCTACCTCTACATCCAGAAGGCAGGAGCCCGTACCTAGATTGCTGTGGAGCGGCCAACCCGCCGGATGCGCCGACACCAGACGAAGTGTTGCCGTGTCCAAGGAAGACTTCGATTGTGCTGTCAGTACGTGACCTGCGGCAACTTGCGAACATGTAAGTGGCTACAACCGAATAGGCCGTCATGTCTCTACGCATGGTTGGTGTCACCGCGCGTCGCCTCCACCATAAGTTCTGTCATTCGCTCCACGAATCTGGCTGTCTCGCCGAGATTGCCGTCTATGAGGAGGGCCCCCTCGTAGACTAGATGGACTGCCTTTTCGAGGAGATCCTCACTTCCGCCCTGCGCTCTAAGACGAGCCATGTTCTTCATGAGCGGGTGCGACATGTTGACCTCCAAGATCTTTTTCGACGCCTCGAATTCGCGGTTCACCACCTTCATCATACGCTCTACTTGCGTATCCATGCCGGACGGACCCACAACCAGCGTTGCAGCCGAATCGATCAGGCGCTTTGATGCTTTCACGTCCTCGATGGAATCACGCAGCGTGATACGGAAGAGCGCCAGCAGGTTATCCTCTGCTTCGGTTGCCAGTGCGGATTCACCATCTGCCTCGTCAAGATCGATGTCAGCCTTCTCAATACTTGTGATCGGCTTGTCGTCGTACGAGTGCAGGTGCGTGAACGTGAACACGTCAACGGGATCGACAAGCAGAAGCACCTCCAGATCATTCTTGGCGAAATACTCCAGAGCCGGGTTGCGCCGTGCTACCGCCATGTGGTCGCCCAACAGATAATAGATCGCCTTCTGTCCCTCCTTCATCCTGCCGACGTAGTTCTTTAGCGACGTCGTAGCATTGTCTTTGGTGTTTGTGGACGCGTATCGGAGCAATTCAATCAGCTCGTCTCGCTTCTTGAATTCCTGAGACAGCCCCATCTTGAGCATCATGCCGAATTGACCGATAAACGTTTCGTACTGGTCGCTCTGCTCTTCATTAGCCCACTCGGTAAGCATCCCGAGCACTTTGCCCGTCAGGATCGAGTTGATCTTGGTCATCACCTGGCTGCTCTGCGTTACTTCGCGCGAAACGTTGAGCGGCAAATCGCCGGTATCTACCACGCCCCGTACGAATCGCAGATACTCAGGCAAGAGCGCCTTCGCATCATCCTGGATGAACACACCTGACGAGTAGAGGTGCAGGCAGCGTTCGTAGTCTTCCCGAAAGAATCCCGCGGGCGCGGTCTTCGGCACGAAAAGCAGTGCGTCGAAATTGACTGCACCTTCAATGTGCACGTGCAGGTGGCCCAGCGGATCCTTATAGTCGTTCGTGATGAATTTGTAGAATTCGCTCCGCTGCTTGTCGGTCACGTCACCCTTCTGCTTACGCCACAGCGCCTTGACGGTATTGACCTTCTCCGTGCCTACTCGGATCGGGAAGTCCACGAAGTTGGAGTACTTTCGGACGACGCCCTTTACTCGGAACTCGCGAGAGAACTCCGCCGAGTCGTCCTTGAGATGCAGCGTGACTTTCGTTCCGCGCTCCGTCCGATCACTCTCGGAGATTGTGTAGCTCCCTCCTCCGTCCGATTCCCAACGCCAGGCAGTGGCAGCAGGATTGGCGTGCAGCGTATCGATAACGATGCGTTCCGCCACCATGAAGGAGGCATAGAAGCCAACGCCGAACTGTCCTATCAGATTGGCGTCAACCGGCTTGTCGTTCTTGCCAATCTCTTCCAGAAACGCCAGCGTCCCACTGCTCGCGACGGTACCTAATCTGGCTGTGAGGTCATTCTTCGTCATTCCGATGCCGGTATCCTCCACCGACAGGGTCTTCGCATCCTCGTCCAGAGTAATCGTAATGGAGTAGTTCCCTACCGGTCCGCGTAGTGAATGATCGGACAGCTGCCGGAACCGGATCTTGTTGAGTGCATCCGACGCGTTCGAGACGAGCTCGCGCAGGAAAATCTCCTTGTGCGTGTACAGCGAATGGACGATCAGATGCAGCAGCTGCTGCATCTCTGCCCGATACTCGAATTCTTCGACGGCTGACGTCTCCTTGTTTGCCATTGGGCTTGTCACTGCAGGGATTCCGGGTCAGGGAAGTAGGAATCAAGGCGGCTCTTCCGGAGGCGATACGTGGTTTCGCCTGCACTGGTGGTAAGCGCCAGCTCGTCCTCGTATTCGATGAGGCGGATGACCTCGGTTGCTCCGGCGGTAGTCTGAAGGGCAAGTTCGTACGACGACTCCTGTAGGATTACCGGCGGCAGCTCGTCATAGAAGCCGTCCGCACGCATGGAAGCGAACCGCCGCAACCAGACGGCGACCGACGCGGAATCTGCGGGTGCATCGTCCAACGTCCATCCGAGAGGACCACGCTGCACCAAGTAACTGCCGTCAGGACGGCGAACGGACACCGAGGCAAGGTCTTGAGCGGCGATGTCCAGAATCAACTTGTTCCGCCAGCGATCGAGATCCCGAGCCGGAGCAAGTCGCCCATGCGTCACGAACACCCGTTCGTCGTCCGGCAGCCGTACGTATGCTGACTGATAATCCGGCCCTTGGCTGCCGATAACGACTGTCTGTGAATCTCCCTCCCAGGAAGCCGTGAGCACCACACCGCCGCCGTTCACGCCGTAGCGGGCCCAACGTTCGGAATCGTACGACGCGGCTGTTTCGATGGTCACGCTGGAAAGGTCCCGCAGAAAGTTCGCCACCGTCACGGAATCCGACAGGTCGTTAACGGGGCTGGTAAGCATCCAGCGTGAGCCAGATTTGACAAGCACAAGTGAATCATCCGGCAGAACGAGGGTCAGGGAGGTTACTTCTTCGCCGGGGATGTCGAGTTTCGGCACGCTGATCGTCCTTTCGTCTCGCTCGAATGCGCCCGAGAAGAACGATACGCCAACGAGTACGACCAATATGCCCAGCAGTAGGAGAAGTCGCTTGGGGTCCATGGCTGAAGGGAGTCTACTTCTGAACGACCACGATTTGCCGATCCCTGCGTCGACGCCAGCGCACGAAGCCGAAAAGCACGACCAGAATCACCGGCCCGACCATGTTGCCGTATTTGATCCATGGACGCATGGTCTCCGAAGACGGCCTGAGCGACCGGGGTTCGATCGTCTTGGAGCGAATGGCGAGGAGCGCTTCGTCTTGCACGAGCCAGTCCGCCATGTTGAGCCCGAACTCCAGATTGCCCGGGATGGACCCTACCATTGCCTCGTTTACGAAATCGCCGTCACCTACGACGACGATGCGTGTCGGCACGCTCTTCCTACCGGGCTCGAACGCGCTGGGAAATTCTCCAGAGTAGGCAGCCGCTAGCGTGTAGGGTCCTCCGCTGAGCGTGGCTGTCGTCTGCATGGGCTGCAGCATGAAGAAACCCTGCTGCACACCGCTCTGGTGAGACGAATATATGAGCGGCTCCATGGTGACGCCGTCCGGCAATACTTGCGACGTATCGATCGAACTCACAAAATAGAACGCGACTTCGCGCAGCCGATTCACCATCTGGTTGCCGCTGTTGAAGTTCGAGGCGATCGGAAACAGAGGGTATTCGATCTGTTGTGCGATGTTGAAAAATCCTTGACGGCGCTGCATCGTCACGACCGAGCTCTGCTCGTCCATGATCAGATTCGGTGACAGTGCCACGCCATACGTTGCGAGAACTGTCTCGAGGCCGGTAGTCAGCTCCGCCGCTTGACCTACTTGCAGATTCGCAGCCACACGGTTAATCAAGAACGCGATCCGCCCGCCGTCCATCAAATACGAGTCAAGCGCCCGCAGATCTTCGTCGGGAATCGTGTCCTGGGGCGAGATGACGAAGATCACATCAGGTTTCGCGTCTCCCGTGAGACCGTCCACCGATATTGCACGGGCGTCGTAGTTGGTGCTCAGGCCTTCCTGGAGCGTCGGCATGTCCTGAATCAGGCTCGGTTCGCCGTGACCAGCGAGAATGCCAGCGATGGGCTTCTTGTCAATTGTAAGGCGGCGGATCGCGCTCGTCAGGTCGTACTCGAGCCGTGAGAGGTCCTGGACGACGGGGATGATCTCGCGCTTATCCTCGTATTGGATTGCAACGCCCATGTAGGCGTTCTTAAGCTGGACGTTGTCGCTTTCGATAATCTGTATCTGTACCGTCGGGATCCGATACCGGGCAGCTTCCTCACTGAGCTCTTCGTCGTCGCCTGGGTCGACGAACTGATACTGCACATTTTGTCCCCCGTAGGCCCGATAGTCGTCGAGTTTGTCCTTGAGGAAGCGGCGGTTGACAGCGAACTGTGCAGGTAGGTTGGCCGTGAAGAAGGCCGTAATGGTGACAGGGTCTTGGAGCTCCCTTACCAAGCTTATCGAGGCGTCCGAGAGGGAGTAGACCGAGTCGTCCGTCAAGTCCAGACGCCCAAACAGATTGAGCCCGATGAGATTAATCGCGACGAGAATGCCTCCGACAAGGAGGATGGCCGTCTGCGATGTCCAGTCTCTCTTCATGGTCGGATCACTCAGGTCTTTTGGCCAACGTGTAGGTTGTCAAGAGAAATGCAAAGCCGGTCATCGACAGATAGTAGAGCACGTCCCGCGTATCGATGACGCCGCGCATCAGATTCTGGAAGTGGAAGTCGCTTCCGAGATACTGCATAATCGTGCCCAGCCATCCAGGTACGAAGTCCGTCACCTTGTCAAGGAGAAACAGCGCGAAGATTATCGCGAAGCCGAGGATGAACGCTACTATTTGGTTGCGCGTCAGGCTCGAGGCACAGATTCCAATCGCTCCGTATGTAATGCCCAGAAGAAGAAGCCCGAGGTATCCGCCGACCGTTGCCCCAAAGTCCAGATCTCCTAAGCTCGCGACAGTCACGGCGTAGATGCCTGTAATCGCAATGGCAAGGAGAAGGAATAGTGTTACCGAGAGAAGTTTGCCCAGGATTACCTGCCAGTCACGGACCGGAAAAGTAAGGAGCAATTCGAGAGTGCCTGCGCGCCGCTCTTCAGCGAACGTCGCCATGGTAAGCGCGGGCACGAAGAACAGAAAAATGAACGGCGCGATCGAAAACACTGAGCGCAGCGACGCCACGTTCTGTAGAAAGAGAGCGTTCCCGAAAAACCAGCCCGTGATGCCGAGAAAAACACTGAGCACCACGTACGCTGCGGGCGTGTCAAAATAGGCACGTAGCTCGCGCTTCGTCAGGGTCCAGGTTGCGTGCATAATTGGAGTCGTCGAGTGTCTGTCAGGAGGCCGTCAATTGCCGGAAGACGTCTTCCAGGTTGGTGCGGTTCTGGTACAGTTCGGTCAACGTCCACCCCCGTTCCACAGCCAGATGAAACAATGCGCCACGGATGTCTTCGCTGCCGGCAGAAAGCGTAAATAGTGACTCGTCACCGTTTATCTGCGAATCCAGAACAGTCGCGCGTCCCCAGTCCGAAAGGGCCTGCATAACGACCGTATCAGGCTCCATGACACCGAACCGGACTCTACGCTCACCGACAAAACTCGTCTGCAGGTCATCGGGTGTGCCGTCGGCGACAAGTTTGCCTCTGTGGATTATTAGGACGCGGTCGCACGAGGCCTGCACCTCGGGGAGAATATGCGTGCTCAAGACAACGGTTTTTTCGCGGCCTAGATCGCGGATGAGTTCGCGAATCTCGACGATCTGGTTCGGGTCGAGGCCGGATGTCGGCTCGTCCAGAATCAGGATCGGCGGATCGTGGATCATGGCCTGTGCCAGGCCGACACGTTGGCGGTATCCTTTCGAGAGTGCTTCGATGCGTTTGCCGAGCACCTCACCGATTCCGCACGCTACCGTCATGTCAGCGATCCGCATGTTCCGTTTTTCGACTGGCACACCGCGCATCGCAGCCACGAATTCTAGGTAATCATACGTTACCATATCACGGTAGAGCGGCGTGCTTTCCGGTAAATATCCTATCCGGCGCCGGATAGGAATTGCCTCTTCTCGCACGTCTTTGCCGTCTACGTAGACCGTTCCCTCGTTCGGAGGCAGATAGCCCGTGATCAGCTTCATGGTCGTCGTTTTTCCTGCGCCGTTTGGACCCAGAAAACCGACCACCTCTCCTTGACGGATATCAAAGGAGATCGAATCCACGGCTCGCTCAGAACCGTAGGTCTTTGTGAGTTCGCGTACCTCGATCATCTTTGGCGTGGGAATGGGGCTACTCGAATACGTGCGGCAGTGTGACCCGGGGGCTGCTAAAGCACACCGTCATGCAAAACACGTTATAACGAAACGATCGTGGTCAATCGTATATCTATGGCGAGATTTCTGACTGGCGTGACGACGATAGAGCCGTTTGGCTTAGTGGGGCAAATTATTATAGAGGCCGGTTACTGCACAAGGTTATGACTTCGAAAAATTATTGAAACAAGGTGCTCTACGGTAGCTTACCTTCCGCAAGAAGCATCAGTCCGTCAAAGAATCCAATTCGTATGGGAGAACAATATTTTTATTACATGCTCCCCGTTGCAGGAATTTTACTGAACATGCCGATAGTTGCGGCTCTCGGACAATCGAATTCGTAGTCGAACAAAATCACATGCTCCCAGCAAAAACTTATGTGCTCCGCGTGTAGGAAGCTAATTTTGTCGCAACCAAATTAGGCCGTGAATACTACGTTTGGAGTGTGTGTCCTATCGTGAGTAGTTTTTGGTCTACCGTCGCCACAAAACCGACCCCGAGACGTGATTGATCTCAGTACTCAGCCGTCCGAGGCGTCGCTCGAACAAAAGATCGAACGATTCTGGGAGGCTTCGGGAAGGAAGATCCTGGCAATTGAAAAGGACTTTGACCGGCAGCAGGGTGCACCCGTTCATACGGTCGGTGGCCGTTATGTAGGCCGCGCATGGACGGAGTGGACATCCGGGTTTGAGGTCGGCGCTTCTTTGTTGCAGTTCGATGCGACAGGAGAGCAGCGGTTTCTTGAGTTGGGACGGCGAAATACCGTGGAGCGGATGGCGCCGCACGTGGTTCATTTTGGCGTACACGATCACGGGTTCACGATTGTCAGCACGTACGGGACGCTTCTCAGGCTGATGCAGGAAGGAAGGATCCCGGCAAACGGGTGGGAGCGTGCCTTCTATGTAATGGCACTCAAATGCAGCGGTGCGGTGCAGGCCTACCGGTGGACGAAGCTTGGAGGGGGTGGCTTCATTCATTCCTTCAACGGCCCGCATTCCCTATTCGCCGACACGGTCCGGTCACTGCGCTCGCTTGCAGTCGCGCATAGACTTGGAGGCGTGTTGAAGGGCGAAAAAGATGAGAGGATTTCGCTTCTTGACCGGCTGATCAAGCATCTCGTGACGACTGAGCGTTATACCGTTTATCACGGAGAGGACCGGGACGGTTACGACGTAAGGGGCCGCGTGGCGCACGAGAGTCTCTTCAACGTGACGGCGGGAACGTACGTGTGCCCCGCCACACAACAGGGATATTCGCCCTATTCTACGTGGACCAGAGGCTTGGCCTGGATCATATGCGGATTCGCGGAGATGCTGGAGTATTTCGAGACGCTGTCCGCTGCCGAGATAGAGGCATTCCCTGAGCACGGAGCATGTATAGACTCCTTCACAGAAACGGCACGGGCCGTCTGCGACTTCTACATTGAGCACACGCCGACTTGTGGTGTGCCGTATTGGGATACGGGAGCGCCCGGCCTCTGCGAATTGGGCGACTATCTTTCACAACCAGCGAATCCGTTGAATGACCATGAACCCGTCGATAGTTCAGCAGCCGCAATAGCTGCGCAAGGAATGCTCCGATTGGGACGTTATCTGGGTGAGGACACGCCGGGCAGCGAACAGTACGTACAGGCTGGCCTCAAGATTGCAGACACGATTCTGAGCGAGCCATACATTAATACGGGATCATCTGATCACCACGGGCTACTGCTCCACAGCATCTATCACCGGCCGAATCGGTGGGACCGGGTTCCCCCGGGGCGAACAGTCCCGTGTGGCGAGTCGACCATGTGGGGGGATTATCATGCGCGCGAATTGGTTCTCTATCTTCAGCGTCACCTCAATGGGGAGACGCTGCCGTATTTCTATAATGTAGGCAACGGAGCAATGCGTTCAGCATAGCTGGACAAACTGCACGCAGTACGTGATCCCATGTCTACTACGAGCATACAGATCCACGACAGTATCGAAAGCGCGAACGAGCATGAACGCGACTTCGCTCACTGGCAAGACAAGCTGCCCGAAGCCGAGCTGGAGTCCTTGCTGGCCTCCCTCGATGCATTTTCGGTGGCGGTTCCTTCGTGGGCACTCGCAACGGGAGGCACGCGATTCGGGCGGTTTCCGGGACCGGGCGAACCGCGCAACGTCTACGAAAAGATGGAAGACGTTGCCGTTGTCCATCGGCTCACCGGCGCTGCTCCGCGCGTTTCGCTCCATATTCCGTGGGACGAGCCGGAAGACTGCGGCGCGGTAAGGGAATTCGCCAGTAACCTGGGACTCGGCTTTGATGCCGTCAACTCGAATACGTTTCAAGACAACGATATACTGAGCTACAAGTACGGATCGCTCTGCCACACTGATCCGGTAGTCCGCATGCAGGCGGTTGAACACAACCTGCACGTGATCGGCGTGGGCGAAGAGCTCGGATCCGAATCGCTTACGATCTGGCTGGGTGACGGCAGCAATTTTCCGGGTCAGATGCATTTGCGGCGGAGCTTCGAGTGGACGCTCAGGAGCATGGAGGCCATTGTTGAGCAACTGCCAGCCTCCTGGCGACTGTTTACCGAGCACAAGCCCTTCGAGCCTGCCTTTTATGCGACGGTTGTACAGGATTGGGGATCATCCCTCCTTCTCTGCCAGGCTCTCGGCCCACAGGCCGAGTGTCTTGTCGACCTCGGGCACCATCTGCCGAATACCAATGTAGAGCTTATCGTCGCCCGCCTCATCGGCGCGGGCAAATTGGGTGGGTTTCATTTCAACGACAGCATGTACGGAGACGACGATCTGACGACGGGCTCGATTCACCCGTACCAGCTCTTCCTGATCTTCAACGAACTCGTTGATGCCACCTGCGACGGCGCCTTGGCCGCCGAGCCGGCCTACATGATCGATCAGAGCCACAATCTGAAGGACCCAATCGAAGCGTTACTACAGACTGTAGATATGCTTCAGTGCGCCTATGCGCAGGCTCTTCTCGTCGACCGCGAGGCCTTGAACCATTACCAACAGGGTAACGATGCCCTTATGGCAGAGCGGACACTGCAGGGTGCCTTCCGGAGCGACGTCCGCGCACTTGCTGCCGAAGTGCGGCGGCGCAAGGGCGGCGCTTTAGACCCCTTGAGCTCTTTTCGCGATTCCGGCTACCGCTTGCTCAAGACAGCTGAGCGCCCCACAGCTGACTACCATCCCACCAGCCTGTAGGCGTGCAACGCCTACCTGTTCGCCCGCTGCACGAACACCAGCGCCCTCGTGCCCAGTCAGCGCATCACCGAGATCCGCTCGAGCCTTTTCCAGCATAGCTTCAAGGCGTGTGACCACTTCCAGATGCTGCACGGATAGGTCGGTTGTTTCGCCGATGTCGGCTTCGAGATTGAAGAGCGAAAGGCCGATCGAATCTTGGACGTAACTCCCCTGGTGGTTGGCTGACGACAGCCGCGCGCCGTCAATGCTGCGAAAGCGGTGTGGAACGTGTAGCTTCCACGGACCTGAGCGTACGGCTTGCAGCTGATGCCCGCTGTAGAAGAAGAAGCCGTCGCGCTCGGGAGTATAGTCCGCCTCGCCAGCAAATAGTGAACTGGCATCCATGCCGTCGAACCGGTGATTCTCCGGCAGCGGTGCTCCGGTCCACGCTGCGATCGTCGGCATTATGTCAAGTGCCGTAACCAATTCCGTGCGGACGCTGCCAGCAGGAATCGTGCCGGGCCAACGGACGAGAAACGGTACGCGCTGTCCACCCTCGAATGTGGTGCCTTTGCCTTCCCGAAGCGGAAGGGCGGAACCCGAATGCGCGCCTTTGATGAGCCATGGACCGTTGTCAGACGTGAAGATTACAACGGTATTGCGGTCAAGGTCCAAGCGCTTAATCGTTGCGAGGACTTCACCAACTGACCAGTCGATTTCAGCGAGGACATCGCCGTAGATGCCTCGGTCGGATCGCCCTACAAATTCTTCCGAGGCAAAGAGAGGAACATGTGGAAAAGTGTGCGGCAAATACAGAAAGAACGGCCGGTCTCGGTTGTTTTCCATGAACTGGATTGCGCGCGCGGTATACCGCCGCGTGAGCTGCGATTGATCCGGTTCGCGCTCGATGACCGCCTGGCCGTCTACAAGCGGCAACGGTGGATGCCTGCGAGCTGGCGGATTCGGGTTCTTCGTCGAATCTGGGGTCATGTCGTTTGAGTACGGGATCCCGAAATACTCATCGAAGCCGTGATTATGCGGCAGGTGGTCATCGAGGTGCCCCAGGTGCCACTTACCAAAGATGGCAGTGGAATAGCCGTGGTCGCTGAGCATTTCCGCGAGAGTGACTTCTTTTGGATTAAGGCCCGTCGTTGACTGCGGCATCAGAACGCCAGGCAGTCCGACACGCTGGGGATACATGCCGGTTAGGAGCGCGGCACGCGACGGCGAACAGGATGCTGCCGCCACGTAGAAATCTGTCAGCCGCATCCCTTCGGCTGCCATCTTGTCTAAGTGTGGCAGCGCGAGGCCATCTTCGTGATACGACGAGAGGTCGCCATACCCGAGATCGTCCGCAAGGATCAGCACAACGTTTGGTGGACGCTCTTCGGGCGATGTGCAGGCTATGCAAGCTACTATCATGGATAGAAAAAGTAATCGTCGCATGATTCCGGCAGGTGTGCGTACCCTTGAATATATGTCAGGCCTCTGCGCGCTGAGGTTGCGGGAACATACGGAACATCTGATCAAGTGCCTGTAGCACGTCGAGAGTGTTGCATCTGGTCAGAGAAACGCCAATTTTGGTCTCAGAAACGCCATATTTCCGCATCTAGACCCAGAAAGTGGTCTTTCACATCGGCATGCCATGCCTATCCATGCCGTTTAGACAGAGATCGGCCTACGTTGTAGGCAATTCGTAACGTACCAGGTAAAAGTTGGCTAAGGCGAACATCGTAAAGACCTGCCCGGCATTCTTCGCCAGCCCCTTGTATCGAACCTTGCGGTATGCGCAGAGATTCTTGATCACAGGTGTGCTCCACACGGGCCCGAGTACGATTGCTCTTCCGATTGAAGGACGTATCCGCACAGGTCAGCTTCCGCTTCGTCGTCGCCTTGCGAAGCACGCGCTATGTGACTCCCCGTGCCTCTGCTTGCCGTTTCCGCTCTGCACTCACGGAGGCCTTGTCCCCATAGATCGCTTACCCCTCTCCGACCCCTCCCACAGAATGCCAAAACGCTTCTTCGAAGCCCTGATCGTGCGGTCGGAATAGTATATGGTCGCCGAGATGCCACTTACAGAACATCGTCCGTCCCGTAGCTGGCATCCTGAATGATCTCCGCGAGCGTGACTTCGCGCGGAGCCATGAGCGACCATCCGATGATGGTGTGCCAGCCCCCCCATTTGCGTTGAACAGTGCCCTGTGAGCAGTGCCGCACGCACCGGTGAGTAAGTTGGAATCGAAGTGATAATCCAGCAGCTGGACGCACTGTAATGCAGCCTGTGACGATTCGGTGTCTGAATCAGCGAATGGACCCTCATAGCCCTGATCGTCAGGTTATGACGACGTGCCATGAGGCCGCTCAAAAGCGGCGCAGCCCACACAACACACCGCCGCGAAGCCTAAGAACCCTGCTTGCATGTTACTGAGCGAGTTCATCTGCAGTGTAAAACCCGCTTTGTGCTTTGGTCGTCCGTCGGATCTCGCCGACAAGCTCGGGCGATACCGGCGGGGCCGCGTTCCCAAAGGAATTGCGCACGAACGTAAGGACAGCAGCTACCTCTCTGTCTGTGAGCAGGCCACGGAACGGTGTCATCGGGACCAAGCCCTCGTACTCCTTGTCGAGGACCTCCAACGGTCCAATAAGCCCGTCGAGCGTCAGTTTGACGAGCCGATTCGGATCGCCGGTCACCCACTCGGTGCCGGCAAGCGGCGGAAAACCCGCAAGGGGAAGGCCCCGGCCGTCCGGGCGATGGCAGGTAGTGCAGTAGCCGTCGCGGGAATAAATGTTCTGACCTAGTTCGAAAAGAGCAAGTTCCTCGCCTTCAAGGCCCGTACCGGGGGTTTCGGCAGGGCGCGCCTTGACGGTCTCGCCACTGAGATGTGCGAGGGCGGTGACCGCTGCATTGACGGTCCAATCGTCCATATCGAGCCGACTTGCAGTCGTAACGATGTCGATGCCGTCCTTAGCATCCAACCACGATGCGGCGACGAGGGCTTCGAGTCGGACCCGTCCGTGATCGTCCTGGGCGGCTTCAAATAAAAGTGTCGCTTGATCCTTGATACGATGTCCAGAATAACGCAATACGCGCACCGCGGCAGCGCGCGCCCGAAAATCGTCGGCCCGGAGCAGTCGTCTGAGAAGCTCCTCGTCGATCCGGTTGAGCCCCCACGTCACCCAGAGGGCTTCAAGGAGGTAGTGTTCGTAGTAGTCGTCCGAGGAGTCCAGATTGTCCACCCATTCGGTGGTTGCGGCGAGGACTTCGTCTGCATTCCTGCCGCGGAGCTCCCTCCTCGTGCGGTAGCGCGTGCGGTATTCGGGAAGAAGTAGATTGCTCAGAAGCTCCTCAATAGGTGCTCCAGCAACACGTGCAGGTACGACAAGGGGTCGCTCGGGGTAGGTCACGCGATAAATGCGGCCATGAGAGTGATCCCGCAGCGGGTCGCGCGCATTGTGCTGCATGTGACCAATGAGGACGTTGTGCCAATCCACAAAGTACAGCGACCCGTCGGGGGCGAACTCCATGTCCACGGGCCGAAAATTCCCATCCGAGCCCGTGACGAGATCCTGTCTGTGGCGACTCCGGTAGCCGGTCCCGCTGTCCTCGATCATGTGCTGCTTCATGCCAAGGAAGCCGATCGTGTTGTTGATCAAAAGATCACCCTGCACGTCGGGCGGAAAATGCCGGCTCGACACGAATTCAAGCCCCGAAGTTGGACGTACGCGATGGTCGTCTTCAATGAGGTTGAACGACTTGTGCGTGGCTACGCCGTAGCGTGGCTTCACCGAGCCCGGCATCATCCAGCGGACATCCGGGCCGGAGGTTTCGGCGAAGAAATGCTGGCCCCATTCGTCGAAAGCGATGCCCCACGGGTTAGGGATTGACAGCTGTGCGTGCCGTTCCAGGTGCCGTCGCTGCGGAGCATAGCGAAAGAATCCGCCATTGGTGCCGCGTACCGGGCCGTAGGAGGTTTCGACGTTTGAATGAAGAAAGACGCCTTCCGCCATAAAAATGGCACCGGACGGATCTGCCGTAAAGGCGCTGATGACGTGGTGCGTATCGTGGTCGTCGAAGCCACTGAGAACGATCTCCTTCGTGTCGGCACGGTCGTCGCCGTTGGTATCCGAAAGCAGAACGAGGTTCGTACCCTGACCTACGTAGACGCCTTCGGGTGCAAACTCAAATCCAACCGGCAGATGCAGTCCGTCGGCCCAAACGGTTTGTCGGTCAGCACGGAAGTCACCGTCGGTGTCTTCGAGAATGAGCAGTTTATCGTCGGGCTTGGCGTCGCCGGGTCGCCAGTGGGGATAGCTCGGCATAGTAGACACCCAAAGCCGACCACGGTTGTCGAATGAGAGTTGCACCGGATTGGCAAGGTCCGGGAAATCTACTTCGGACGCGAACAGTTCGAGCCGGTAACCTGGAGCAGCTGACAGCTTCGCAAGCGCGTCTTCGTCGTAGAGATAGCCGGGCGTGCCGTTCTTTTTGTTCGGTACGTAATTCGTCTCGACCTCCGGCAGCACTGAGGTGCGGGCGTCTGCGGCCTGCAGGTCGAACGGCATCCCAACGGCCGCCATCCAGACGGCTGAATCTCGCGCCACGGTCATTTCGCGGATCTTGGCTAGCTCCGCTGGATAGTTGTCCGGCCCGAAAGGATCGTAGCGCCGACCATAAACGTGGACTCCGTTGGGAATCTTGAAGTCGTTGTGCCAGAGCCAGTTTTTCTCTTGTACGGCGTCTTGAACGGCCGCATATCTGGCCTCGGCCACACGCGGCGATGGACCAAAAAGCTCGTCCGCAAGGTGCGTCGCCAGGCGGACATACCCGTCACCGTTTAGCTGCGAACCGTCAATCGTTAGGGGCTCGTCCGATCTCCGATACCATCTTCGCGAGGGCTTAAACAGGTCCACGAATACGACGTCCATCCGCTCGGCGACAGCACGCATGGCATCTGTGTAAAGGGCTAAGTGCTCGTTTTCATTTCGCCCATTGGGTAGGTCGTTTGAGGCGGAGAGGTCTTCGAATGCGATCGGTGACACGAGTGCGAGCTCGGGCGGCGAGTCACCGTTGTAATCCTGCGCAAGCGTATGCGCGACAAACGCCTCAAGCTCAGCCGTGAACGTGGGAATCCCACTACGGCCCTCAAAGGACTCGGTGAAGCCGAAGAATGCGATGATGACGTCCGCCTGGAGACGCGTCAGCCATTCGTCCGGCATTTCAAAGTGTCCCTGGCTACCGGTCGGCTCCGCAAGATCGGTATAAAAGCTGTCGGCTCCGGGGAATGCCCACGGAGAAACACGCCCCGGATGCGGGCGGAATCCTGGCCGATTGCCGCCGTCGGCCATGTTGCGGATGGTCAACGTACTGTGCGGATACCTCAGATGCATTTCGGTTTCGAAATGCCCGAACTGCATCATGCGCGAGGCCAGATTACCGCCGATGAGTACTACACGGTCACCCTTTTCTAGTGGCAGACGCGCGTGATCATGCGGCGCACAATGTACTACCAGCAGCAGCGTGGCAAGAATGCTGGGCATCCAGTGTTTCATGTGAGTGGTCTCCCAAGTCCGTGTAAATCGTCTGAAACGTACAAGGATACCACCTGAAAGTCCAAACGGACTAACGCGTTGTATTTTAGCGGCTGAATCCTCGGGAAATTATCTGCGGGACAGGCACAAGCACGGGCGGTCCATGGGTCCTCAGGAAGAACTATGGATGATCCCGCCTTCACAAGTCGTACTTTCCACGGATCTCATGACCAAAAGCTGCTCTTCGATGACTCGATTTTTCCCTCTGGCAATTATGTGCGTCGTGCTTGCCACGGCCTGTAGTTTGGAGACTCCGGTGGAACAAGACGCGCCGCGCAAGCCGAACATCCTCTGGATCGTCGGCGAAAACTTCAAATTGGATCTTGGGATCTACGGCGCGGCGAACGTGCACACGCCGAACCTAGATTCCCTTGCGCGTAACGGCGTGCGCTACACGAGGGTGTTTTCGACCTCGCCTGTGTGTGCGCCGAGTCGTTCCGCGTTCTTTACAGGCATGTATCAGACATCTACTGGTACGCACCACATGCGGTCGCACCGTGACGACGAATTCCGGTTGCCCCCGGGCGTGCGTCCGCTGACGCACTGGCTCTCGAACGCTGGCTACACGACGGCCAACGTGTCTTACATCGGAGACCGCCAAGTGGGGACCGGAAAGCTGGACTTGAACTTCGTGAACGAGGGAGCGCTCTACGACACTGACGACTGGTCACAGCTCAAGGACAACGAGCCATTCTTTGCCCAGATCAACACACCGGAAGCGGAATACGACATCTACGACCGAAAATCGGCGGAGAAGTCCCGAGTGCCCTGGGTGGGGGAGGAGTGGCATCCGCAGATCGCCACGGAAGAACACGTTACGCCGCCGCCCTACTATCCAGACCACCCAATCGTGCGACAGGAATGGGCCCGCTATCTGAATTCAGTGTCGGGGATGGATGTGCGTGTGGGGTGGATCCTTGCACAGCTTCGTGCTGACGGCCTGGCCGACGACACGATCATCGTCTTCTTTGCAGACAACGGACGGCTGGAGGCACGGGGCATCCACTGGGCCTGGGACACGGGGCTTCACGTTCCGATGATCGTCTACTGGCCGAAGAATGTTCCGCCGCCACCCAATTGGGAGCCGGGCTCGGTCAACGACGACGTGATAAGTCTATTGGATCTGACGGCGACGACCCTCTGGATGGCAGGCATGGAGCGTCCGCCACTTATGCAGAGCCGGCGCTTTTTGGGCGAAGGTGCCGATCCGTCGAGGACATACGCATTCGGAGCGCGTGACCGCATCGACGAGACGGTGCTAAGGATCCGTTCAGTCCGCGGGAGAAAGTACCACTACCTTCGCAACATTGTGCCACAGCAGGGATTCCCAACACTCAACCGGTATAAGGAAAAGTGCTTCCTTGTTAAGCCACTGATGCGCGAAATGCATGCGGCGGGTACGCTTACTGGCGCTGCTGCCGAGCTGATGGAGCCGTTGCCGTACGAGCAGCTCTACGACACCGAGGCCGATCCACATGAAATACGCAATCTCGCCGAATCCGACGATGCACGGCACCGGGCGGCACTGGAGCGCATGCGCGCCGCGCTCGACACATGGATGGTGGAGACGGGCGATCTCGGCGAGTGGCCCGAGCCGCCGGAAATCGTTGAGCCCTTCGTTGGTGAAATGCACGCCTGGTTCGGAACGCCCGCTTGGTATAGTGGTCCGAACTAGAATTTCTATTTAGTTGGCCGCTGAGTTTCTCGATTGACGCTTGCCACATCTCATGACTAAACTCTCGACCTGCCTATTTGTGTCGTTTGCAGTCTGCGGCCTCGCAGCAAGTGCGCAGGATGCGCCGCGCCCAACGCAGCACGTGACGCTCTTGGTACCGTACCTGGGAGAGGCCCCGATTGTCGACGGCGACGTGAGTGAATGGAAGGATCGCGCATTCACCGATGGCATATGGGACATTTACCGTCTGCGTCACACCTTTTGGTACGACGACGGTCGCCGCAACCGACTGACGGACCACGGCGACGAAGGACATCCCGAGGATGACCTGAGTGCCCGGTACTACATCGCCTGGGATGAAACGCATCTCTGGTTCGGTGCGGAGGTGAGAGACAATAGAAACGACGTTGATGATCCGAACCACTTGCCGCGGAGCTGGTACTCGAAAGACAGTATTTGTTGGTTTATCGAAGCGCCCCGCGACGATGCTCCGGAGTATTGGGGCCTGGGCGATAACGCCTTCTGCTTCGTGATCGACGCCGAGCGCCCTCCATATGCAGCCTGGTGGCGTCACGGGTCGCCAGCGGGTACGCGGATAGAAGAGCCGATACCGGACGGTGCCGTGGAGTTTGCGCTGCAGTTTGACCCGTGGGGAACGGGGACGGCAGATTTTATTCTGGAAGCCAGCGTAGAAATGGCTCCGACTCTCGGCGTGAGCGACCCGCGCTGGCAGCCACCACAGGTGGGAGATGTCTACGGTATGGAAATCGTTCACTGCGATCCGGACGGCGGGCCATACGGAGGCCACTTTATGATTTACGGCACAGGAGATGACGACGCGACCTGGGGCCGCATGATACTGGTTGGACCGCAACGCCCGATCGAGCGCAGGAGCGAGTAGGATTGGTACCGCGTTGAGGGCCGCTGCCTGTGTGATGTACGACGTAGAGTCGGAGACCATGCCGGACAACCTGGCAGACCTTCTTTCCCGGAGGCGGTATGCCTCTACGTTGCGCGAAATCGGTGCCGATGCCGCTCGCCTTGGCATCGAAGTGTACGCGGTTGGAGGGGTGGTGCGCGATGTGTTTCTCAACCGTTCTACGACGGATTTCGATTTCGTGACCGTAGGGCCGGGTACCGGCATTCGCCTTGCGGAAGTGGTGGGCATTCGATTCGGGCGAAGGCTAGCGCACGTCTACAAGCAATTCGGAACAGCAGCCGTGCGAACACCTGATGGCAGGGTACTCGAGTTCGTGGCCGCCCGGAAAGAGAGTTACCGGCGAGATTCACGCAAACCGATCGTCGAAGACGGCACGCTGGAAGACGACCAGAGGCGCCGCGACTTCACGATGAACACCATGGCAGTTGCCTTGAACCCTGAGCGATTCGGGGAGCTCGTCGATCCATTTGGCGGGAGGGAGGACGTATCCGAACGGCGTATCATGACTCCGCTAGCTCCGCAGGCCACCTTTGCAGACGATCCGCTGCGCATGATCCGGGCAGCCCGTTTTGCGGCGGAGCTCCGGTTTTCCATTGATCGCGAGGTACTCGCCGCCATGGGCGCAGAAGCACACCGCGTATCCATTCTGAGCCAAGAGCGGATTACCGATGAGTTGCAGCGCATCATGGCGTCTAATAAGCCGTCGGTGGGATTTAGGATTCTAGAGCGGACCGGGCTCCTCCGGCACATTTTCCCGCAGCTTGTCAGACTCAAGGGGGTAGAAACCGTCCACGGTCAAATGCACAAAGACAATTTCCTCCACACTCTCAAGGTGCTGGACAATCTGGTTGTCGCAACGCACGATCGTCCAGCAAAGGACACGCTGTGGCTCCGGTGGGCTGCACTGCTGCACGACATCGCGAAGCCACTCTGTAAGCGGTTCGTGAAGGGTACAGGATGGACATTCCACGGGCATGAAGACCGCGGAGCACGCATGATTCCCGCAGTTTTTCGTCGCCTCAAGCTCCCCCTCGACGAGCGGATGGAGTACGTACGTACGCTCGTCGCACTTCATCACCGGCCTGTCGCTCTCGTGGACCGAGAAGTGACCGATTCAGCGGTGCGGCGGCTGCTCTTCGAAGCCGGCGACGCAATCGATGACCTCATGGCGCTTGTGCGGGCAGACATCACGTCGAAGAACCCAAAACGTGTGCGGCGGTACCTGCGCGCGTTCGACCTCGTGGAACAGAAGTTTGCGGAAGTGGAGTCAAAAGATCGGCTGCGAAATTTTCAGCCGCCGGTGGACGGCAACGAGATCATGGACGTGATAGGGATCTCGGAAGGCGTGGCAGTCGGAATTATCAAGAGCACGATTCGTGAAGCAATTCTTGATGGAGACATCCCCAACGAGCACGATGCGGCGTTCGATCTCATGATGCGTGTCAAAGACGAGGCACTCCGCCGTGGCGCACTCTTCGACGAAGTACTTCGAAGTCTTGATGTGGCAGAAAGAAGAGCGGCTGGAGCGATCAAAGAGGAAGTGTTTACGGGCGACATACCGGCCGATCGTGGTGCGGCACTCGAGCACCTCATGGCGGTCAAGCGACGCGCCTTGTCTTGAATCAAAATCGGTGCGTCGTCGTTACGTGTGCCCCGATACGTCGGTGTT
The DNA here is from genome assembly GCA_012267425.1 of Rhodothermales bacterium. GTDB lineage: Bacteria > Bacteroidota > Rhodothermia > Rhodothermales > Bin80 > Plut-88865. The sequence goes on along the minus strand of JAAXGO010000052.1, from coordinate 3,712 downwards.
CTGGAGAAGACGATGCCGGATAACAACGAACGCAGCGCATACCCACATCCTGAAGATTTCGAAGTCATGAGGCCGGAATACACCGAACTGGAAGACGGCTTCGTGCAGGCGGCCATTGCGGTGGCACCGTTTCGGGTAACGGGCAAGAGCTCGACACGTCCCGGAGCGCGCCGGGCGGCCCTCTACGAGGCACAAAACACGTACCGGTCATACCATCCGAGGTATCGCGTCAAGAGTCCATATCCGGACCTATTCACCGATCGGCAGGGCATGTTGTGGAGGCGGATCCCGCCGGCCCGGCGCGCTCAGACCGGGGATTATTCCTTCACCGACCACACTGGCGAGGAGGACTACGCCGACATCAGGCAGATGCTGCTCTGGGACGTTCGGCCTGCAGCCTGAGAGCGTATTCGGGGTACTTCGCGTGTACGACGTGTCCTGCACCGCGACATGATCACCGGAGTTGCCGACCGTGGTTTTTTTCACCGTGCCTGGAAGACGAGTGGATGGTATGTTGAAAACGTGCGGGAACCTGTTGGCAACCGAGCAATAACGGTCTTCCGGCATGGGGCCTCCGAAAGCGGCCCGAAGCTCACAGCGTCGGCACCAGGCGGGAAAAGGATCTCCTTCTGTTTTGTCTAAATATTGTCGGTGACTGTAGTTTCTTACGCGTAGACGGGATATTTTGGCGTACGCTCGAAAATCGTGGCTAATGAAGGTTTCCCTACCTGCATAACGGTCATACAACTATCCACCATGCCTGCGGCGTGAGGCAGCGAGTTGTTGCCGCTTGCGCAGCGAGGCAGAAGCCCATACCGGTCAAGCCGCCATGGCTGGACTCTCCCGATCAAGCTCTGACGGAATGCTGAATACCGATATGGCGGTTCACGCGGCCACCGAAAATAGTGGAGAAGGAGGGCTTACGATCGATCGAGTGTTTTCCGCGGAAGGACAGAACCCGTTCGATTCCGTCGAATGGCACAAGCGCGATGCGACCATCCGGAATTCCAAGGGAAAGGCGGTTTTCGAGCAGAAGGGCGTCGAATTTCCGAAAAGCTGGAGTCTCCTCGCATCGAACGTGGTGGCGTCCAAGTACTTTTGGGGTGACCTCGCGCGCGCCGACTTCGATCCCTTCGAGGGCGGTCGCGAGTACTCGCTGCGTCAGCTTATTCACCGCGTGACGCGGACTATCACTGACTGGGGAATAGCCGGGGGCTACTTCGCCTCCGAGGCCGACGGAACGCGGTTCTACGACGAGCTGACGTGGCTGTGCACCAACCAGTACGGGGCCTTCAATTCTCCGGTGTGGTTCAACGTGGGACTCAATCGGACGTACGGCGTTGTCGACTCAGGCGGTAAAACCATCTGGGGCTGGGACAAAGGGAAGGGCGACGTGTCGGCGGTTGATCCGTACGAGCGGCCGCAAGCGTCGGCGTGCTTTATCATCTCTGTAGACGACTCGATTGACGACATCTGGCAGCTGATGAGCGAGAGTGCCCGGCTGTTCAAGTTCGGGTCGGGCGTCGGGTCAGACTGGTCACGCCTCCGTTCATCGCGGGAAAAGCTCTCCGGCGGCGGCCAGCCAAGCGGTCCGGTCAGCTTCATGCGCGTGCAGGATGCGACTGGCGGCACCATCAAGAGCGGCGGGAAAACACGCCGCGCTGCCATCATGCAGACGCTGAAGGTGTGGCACCCAGACATCGCAGAGTTCGTCGACGCCAAACAGGTAGAAGAGCGGAAGGCATGGGCGCTGATCGAAGAGGGATACGACGGTTCATTCAACGGGCCGGCGTACGGATCGGTCTCGTTTCAGAATGTGAACCAGTCCGTGCGCGTGACGGACGAATTCATGCGGGCTGCCGAGGAACGGCAGCTGTTTCCGCTGAAAGCCGTAATGACCGGAGAGGTCATCGGCGAGGTGCGCGCAGACGAACTGTTGCGCAAGATGGCCGAAGGAACGCATGTGTGCGGGGATCCGGGCATGCAGTACGAGGACACCATCCAGACCTGGCACACCTGTAGCAGAACTGCTCCGATCAATTCGAGCAATCCGTGTTCGGAGTACATGTTTCTGGATAACTCAGCGTGCAACCTGGCGAGTCTCAACCTGCGCAGGTTTCAGACCGAAGACGGTGAGTTTGACGTGGAACGTTTTCGCGCTGCCACCCGGATATTCATCACGGCAATGGAGATCCTCGTTGATAACGCCGGGTATCCGAGTGCGGCGATTACCCGTAATAGCCACCGATTTCGCCCTCTGGGTCTCGGCTTTGCAAACCTGGGAGCGCTCTTGATGGCAATGGGTCTGCCATACGACAGCGACGCAGGTCGAGCGGCAGCTGGCGCAATCATGGCCATCGAACACTCGGAAGCGTACGCGCGCAGCGCCGAAATCGCCTCGAATCCCGCGATCGGGCCCTTTGACGGATACGCAGAAAACCGGGACTCGATGCTCGCCGTTATGCGGCAGCACAAACTGGCAGTCAAGGCGATAGATGAGAGCTGCCCGGACTACCTCAGAGAGGCGGCACAGAGCTCCGCCAACAAGATGGTGGAACTCGGTGAGCGCTACGGCTACCGCAATGCGCAGGCCACAGTTCTTGCACCGACCGGCACGATCGCCTTCTTGATGGACTGCGATACGACCGGAGTCGAGCCCGATATCGCCCTCGTCAAGTACAAGCTTCTCGCGGGGCAAGGCGACGGGATGCTCAAAATCGTCAATCGGACTGTCCCCGAAGCGCTCATGCGGTTGGGCTACGACAGCCCGGCGCGGGAGGCCATCTTAGCCCACATTGATGCGCACGACACTATCGAAGGCGCACCGGGACTGCGCGACGAGCACCTACCCGTCTTCGACTGTGCGTTTAAGCCCTACAACGGTACCCGCAGCGTACACCACATGGGGCACATCAAGATGATGGCCGCCTGCCAGCCCTTCGTTTCCGGGGCGATCTCGAAGACCGTCAACATGCCGGAAACGGCCACTGTGGAAGAAATCGCGGATGCCTATCTGCAGGGTTGGAAGCTTGGGCTGAAGGCCCTTGCCATCTACCGAGAGAACTCCAAGAGAAGTCAGCCGCTGGCCACCTCGGACGGGGGCAATACGCAGAAGCGCACAACTCATTCCGGTGACGGGGTGGCAATTGCAGCAGAGCCAGAAATCGTCGAAAAGGTGGTCGAGAAAATCGTCTACAAGCCCATCCGAAAGCGGCTTCCGGACGAGCGTCCCGCCGTGACGCACAAGTTCAGCCTTGCCGGACACGAAGGCTATCTGCACGTCGGCCTGTACCCGGACACGCAGATGCCTGGCGAGATCTTCATCACGATGGCGAAGGAGGGCTCGGCAATTTCGGGCCTCATGGACGCCTTTGCGACGAGTATTTCCATAGCGCTGCAGTACGGCGTGCCGCTCTGCGATCTGTGCGAGAAATTCATGCACATGCGCTTCGAGCCGAGCGGGTTTACAAACAATCGGCTCATCCCCTCGGCCACGTCTATTATGGACTACATCTTCCGGTACCTGTCGTTCAAATTCCTGCGGGAAAACCCACAGAGCTACCAGGTAGAAGATGTAGAAGATGTGAATGCCGGCGTAGACCGGATCGTGGAGCAAAACGGCCCGGCAGCCGATGCGACGCAGATGACACTGCCCTTCGCCGACCACGGGTTGGACGTGAAGGCAACGGTAGCGACTTTCATGGAGAACAGC
>JAAXGO010000051.1 GCA_012267425.1 Rhodothermales bacterium | reverse complement strand
TTCCTTGCCATGGCTGGTATGGAAAGATCGGCTCGTGCGCGGGCAAAGATCGCCAACTAGTGCTTGGGGAATACCACGGAGGATCGGCGTGATCCGAATCGAACGCATGCGGCGTTTTCGCCGTGCATGTACCGGCAATGGCCTGCGTCTGAACCGTCCACGGACTGCATCGTTTCGGGGCTCTCCGGCTACCTGTAATCACTATGCATCGTACTCTCGTCCCGCTAACGGTCTTCCTGCTGGTCGGAACACCGCGCGCGGTGGCACAGCTATCAGATGAGACGCGAATTTCTCTTGTCACCATCGAGCCAGGCGACGAGATATACTCGCTGTGGGGGCATAGTGCACTACGTATTTACGATCCAGTCCTTGGCATTGACATTGCCTACAACTATGGGACATTCGATTTTGGAAGCCCGGTGAGCTTTGTCGCACGTTTTGCGTACGGGCAGCTGGACTATGTGCTGTCGGTTCAGTCATATCCGGCTCTGCGGAGCTCGTCGCTGAACCTTCAACGGCGCACCATCATCGAGCAGGAATTAGGGCTTGATTCAAAGCAGCGAACGGCTCTCTACCTCTTCCTCAGCAACAACGCGCTGCCGAAAAACCGCACATACCGATACCACTTCCTGTTCGACAACTGCTCGACACGCATCCGCGACGCGCTCCAGATCACACTGGGAAACGCGGTGGACTTTTCAACTGGTACGGTGCCGGAGGCGACTTTTCGAGAGCTCGTGAACGCGTACGTCTCCGATCGGCCTACACTGCGGTTTTTTATGAATCTGGCCATGGGGCTTAGCGTAGATCGGCCCGTCAGCTCCCATACGATCGCCTTCCTACCGCTCGAACTTGCTGCTGCGGTAGACAACGCTCATGTCTTAGTAGACGGTGAATCGCAAAGACTCGTCGTTCGGTCGGATACGACGGCTGTGCCTCGCAATCCCTCTCATACAGTGCCGTGGCCGACGATCGTAGGATGGCTTGCTCTCGGTCTCGGATTGCTACTGACCAGTCGGCAGCGATTCCTTCAGTCGTTTGATACCGTCTTATTCGGTGTCGTGGGAATTGCAGGACTCCTTATCGTCTTCCTCTGGTTTGTTTCGCTCCACGACGTTACGCAGCAAAACCTAAACCTGGGCTGGGCCTGGCCGACGCACGTTGCAGTGGGTCTGGCCTTCCGCCTGAAGCGTTCGCCGGTCTGGCTTCGGGTCTATTTCGGCGTGACCACCTTGACTGCGCTCGGCGTTGCTCTGTCGATGGTTGTCCTCCCACAGTCGCTTCCTGCGCCACTCGTACCACTATTACTCCTCATTGCTCTCCGTTCGGGATTACGCTCGCTGCCGCCAAGAACACTTAGAGCCTGACCTCAGGGCGGAATCAGGCTTCGTACCGCGTACGGGATTTGAACCCGTGTTACCGGCGTGAAAGGCCGGCGTCCTAGACCCCTAGACGAACGCGGCTAATTGCCAAAGCGGGGTGACCGAGGGGACTTGAACCCCCGCCCTCCAGGGCCACAACCTGGCGCTCTAACCTCCTGAGCTACGGTCACCATATTCAGTTCGTTCTCGGGTATAGAATCGTATTTCAAAGCCAAAAGGTTCCGCCGATTCTCCCACCCTTCGGTGAAGCCCGTACGAAACAACAGAGGGGGCGGCACCGCAAGGCCGCCCCCTCCCGTGTGGGAATGCTGGCTACAAGGTCAGCGCAGCGTAACCTTGCCGCGCACCATGGGCGAACGGGACTCCGCACCGGGCAACGCGACGTGCTCCACTTGCACTCCGACGTTGAAACGCGGGCCAATCCGGTATTCCGTTCCGAGGCTTGTTCTCATGCCGTGCGTTTCAGACATCTCGACGGCGCCGAACGGTCTTAGGATACCGTTGTACATGCCCATTCCGTATCCGATTTCAGTATGGACGCGAGGCTCGGTGTCCAACATCTCCGGCACCATCATTTCATCGCTCCAGAGTCGCTGCAATCCGCTAGCTGCGCTTCCAGCCGTTGAACCTAGCTCGAGCGAGAGTCCCTCACGGCCCGCACCCGGTGAATATACTATCGTCCCACTGAAGCCCCACTCCTGCACATCACCCTTGTGCGCTAGCAGGGCCCGACCTCGTCCTTCAGCGCTCAACCCAGATAAAGTGGTAAAGCGTAAGCCTCCACCAAGTTCGAATCCGAAGCCGGTTTGTCCGTCACCGCCGTCGTTGCGAATACCCAATTCGACAAACGGAGTCATCATTGCTCCGCTGGCAAGCCTGCGTCCGAGGGCAGTCTCTACCCCGACACGAATTCGATTCACGTTCACGGTGGATCCCTCAATATTAGCACCGTTGTCGTCCACTTCTACGGATGACTGCCACGCTTCGCTCTTAACGTCAAGGGAGATTCCTCCGCTCCTCAGAACCCGCATCGTGGCACCGATAACGGCCGTAATCATGCGACTGTCGGAAGTCTGTTCTTCGGATTCATCGTCAACGATTTCGACGGAACCAGCACCGACACCGGCCGATGCCCAAATGTACGAGTCAGGCACAAAGGACCAACTCGCGTACGGATGCACGCTCTGCATCGAAGCACCGTAAGTGCCGTTAATCGTTGAGCCGGCGGCAACCTGGTTGGCCCCCGTGTACGTATAGTCGGCAGAGCCCCCGGTTCTCGAAACCGCCAAACCAATCAGCACGCCAGACCCCATATCGGCGTCCGTACCAATATGCATGCCAGTCACCGAGCCGTCCCAATCCACGACCCCAAGACCTCCTCCTCCAAGGGACGTGTAGTCGCCCTGGCCCCAGAAAGTAAGCCTTCCGGCCAATCCGTTTGCCACCGCCGGAGACACCGTAAACGACGATGCTCCTACTCGTTCTTGCCAGGACACGCCCCCGAGCGAGCGCCTCGTCCGGTACTCACTTAAGACGCTTTCAAGCGTAGAGTGTCCGCCGACGCTCAGCGCCATGGCGTCGGCTCCCCCCATTCCGGCCTTGGAGATCCGCGAGGCGACAGCCCCAACGGTACTAGCCGTCATGGCCCGCGTAAGCTCCGGAAGGATGACGGACGTTACTTCCGTGTAGCGGGCGAGCGGAGCGTCATTGTCCACGATCGTCACTGTCGCCGAAGGAGTTGTCCCGAGGTGACTCGTCCTAATAGATACCGTCTCGTCGGTTTCCCGCTTCCTATTATCCACCGGCGTGATATTAAACGTCGCAGTCGCACTTGCCAAGCCCGCGGGCACTGTCATTGTAAATGCAGGTACCGGCTCGAAAGCAACAACGTCGGTTCCCCCGCTTGTACCGACATTGACGTCGAGTGACTGTTCGAACGCATACGTAGTACCACCTTCAACCGTCGCGGTAACGGTGATGGTCGCCGTACCCCCACCCTCGTCAATCGTCTCGGGATTCGCCGCAAGAGACACTCCGGTCGGCGGCTCATCGTCGTCAACGAGCCTCATCGACGTAGCGACCTCTCTTGCGAGATGTGTCCCGGAGATCATCACGGTTTCATCAGCCTCGTCGACGACATTGTCTTCGGGCGTGATCGTGAACGTGGCTGTTCCCGTCGGCGAACCGGGCTCGACAAAAATTTCGAAGCCAGGCACCGCTGCAAAGCGAACCACGCCTGCCGTGCCACTTCCGCTAACGTTTACCGGGATATTCTGCCCGAGGGCATAGGTCGTGCCGCCCTGCACCGATGCCGTCACCGTGACGGTCGTAGCACCGGCATCCTCCTTAACCTCAGTTGGATCCGGCGACAACGTAATGCCGGACGGCGGAGCATCATCATCGATAAGAGTCACGGATGTCGAAGGCGTAAACGTGTCGACCGTACCTAGGATTGTGACGGTTTCGTTCGCCTCGTCAATCACGTTGTTCTCCGGCGTAAGCGTGAACACAGCTGACGCCGTTGCCTCCCTAGCCGGAATAGTAAGCTTGAATGCCGGAACATTCGAGAAACCTACTACACCAGGATTGCCAGTTCCGGTGACTGTTATTGCTAGCGCTCTCTCCGTCCCAAACGTCGTCCCACCGTCAACTTGGGCTACAACCGAAATCTGGGTGGGACCGGAATTCTCGGCGACAGACGAAGGGCTGGCCAGCAACGTAATACCCGTCGGCGGGTCGTCATCGTCGGTAATCAAAACCGTGGTTACGATCTCGTCCTCTTGGTGCATTGCGGAAATGTAGACGATTTCATTTTCCTCGTCTGCGTTGTTGTTGATGGGACGAAGCCCAAACGTGCGGGAAGCACTCATTTCTCCAGCCGGCACTGTCAGGCTGAAGTCTTGCACCGGCTGGAATCCCACCACGCCATCCTGCCCGCTCGGATCGACATTTACGTTGAGGACCTGATCGAGACCGTAGGTGGTTGAGCCACTGACAGTTGCCTCCACAGTAATTGTCATAAGCGTCGCATTTTCAGGCACTTCAGATGGCACGGCCGACAGGGTGATACCCGCTGGCGTCTCATCATTGTCCGTAATCACAACCGTTGCAGATATCTCGCCAGTAGGACCCGTGCCCTCTATTATGACTGTCTCGTCCGCCTCGTCAGAATTATCATCTTCCGGATCGAGCATAAAGGTCGCCTCAGCCGACGCCATTTCGGCGGGAATTGTGAGCACGAATGACGCGACCGGTGCGAAGTCCACTGTTCCAGGTATTCCGCTCCCACTCACCTGAATATCGATAGGCTCATCCTTTCCGAAGGTCGTAGAGCCTCCAACGGTGGCTTTCACGGTGATAGTCGTTTCTCCGTCTTCCTCCGATATGGTCGCCGGATCCGCCGTGAGTGTGATATCCGTCGGCGTGGCGTCGTCGTCCACGATGGTTAGACTGGCGGACGACGTCGCCGGTGGCGTTCCGTATGTACCGGTCACAGTGATAGTTTCGTTAGTTTCGTCGGCGTTGTCATTCTGCGGATTCAGCTTGAAGGTCGTGCTTGCCGTTTGCGTTTCTGCAGGGAGGATGAGCTCGAAGGGCTCGATCGGCTCGAAGTCAACGGCGCCGTCCACCAGAGTGCCTGTCACCGTTACCGCGATCGTCTGATCGGTTCCGTAGGTGGATCCACCAGCAGTTGCTGTAACCGTAACGGTCGTCTCCCCCGCACTCTCGTCGACCGACGTTGGGCTTAGCGAAACCGTGATACCTGTCGGTGCTGCATCGTCGTCCGTTAGTGTGAGTTCGGCCGACGTCACCGGGTCCTCGTTGTCGATTAGTTCCCCGGTGAACCTGATAACCTCGTTAATCTCGTCGACCTGGTCATTAATAGGCAGAATTGTTATGGTGGTGGAGGCTTCCTCCTCATCTGCATCAATTGGGATCACAAATGGCGGTATAACTTCGAAATCCACGGCACCTGCACCCTGCGTGCCCGCCGCAGTAACCGATACTACTTCATCTTCCGGATATGATCGGCCGCCGACAACCGTCGCCGTTACGACCACCTCGGTATTTGGGCTGGCTTCACTAATGGTTGCAGGATTTACCGAGAGCACTACACCCCCCGGAGACTCGTCGTCGTCCTCCAGTGTTATACTCGTCGGAGAGACAGTGTCATCGATGTTCAACGTCCCGCTGATGGAGACTCTTTCGTCGGCCGTGTGTTCGTTGTCATCTGTGGGCGTGATGGTGAAAGTCGCCTCCCCCTCGTCCTGGCCCGCTTGGATTACGACCGTGAAATCCGACACCGGCTGGAATCCTACCACACCGTCCTGGTTTGAATCGTCTACGCTAACCGTCACCACGACTGTTTCATCGTAGACAGCGTTGTTGTTTACCGATGCCGTAATGGTAACGACAGTCGGTCCATCTCCTTCTGACACCCTCCGCGGACTGGCGCTAAGACTGATTCCCGTCGGATCGTCAACGTTCACGGTGACGGAAAGGGTATTTGACTTTCGGTTCCAATTACCTCTATCGTCCTTCACCTTTTCCTCATCAATCATCAATGTCGTCGTTCCAGTCGATTGCGGGGTAATAGTGGCCGTAAAGATTGGATTGAAGCTGGCATCCAACCTCGTCACCGTGCCGTTCGTGACAGTAATATCATCCTTTACGAATTCCCCCCCCTCCGAGCAACCACTCGTACAAATCCCTCCCGCCGTGTCTTCATCGAATGTTATCGTGACAGCGAAGGGACCTGCGACTGTACTCGATGTACTCGTAATGGAAACCGTCGGGCCGACGTCGGCCGTGAACATTTCGACAGAAGATCGTTTGTTTCCCACACTGCCAACCTTGCTCCGCACGCGGTTGGCACGAACCCAAACTTTAACGTCGCCATCGCTGGCCGGCTTAATCCTGGTCAAATAAAGTGTAGAGTCGCCTTTAGGATCATCAGTTGGACCTGACACAACCGTGCCGTTTTCCACACTGATGTCGCTGCGCGAAAAGCCGGTTACTTCTTCCTCGAACTTGAACGTTACCTCCCCACTAACTTCTTCGTCGGTTATCACGGAACTTGGCGGACTGATTCTCACTGTCGGTCCTACCTTTGCCGTAATACTCACATCGTCAGGTAGAGGATATGCATCACCCGCTTCATCTGTAACCTTTGAGTCAGTACCACTTCCCGTGAGGTTCACAGTAAAAGACTCCTCGAGTGGAGAAATAGTTACCGTCCAAGACCCTCCTGAGCCCACAATCTCCTCTATCTCCCCGGCAGTATCGGGTTCTATAGCTACATCGCTATTCTGCAAGCCCCCGCTAACCGTGCTAGAGAATCGGAAGCGTACATCAAACTCGCCATCGTCTTGCGTGCCACCCGGAGCGGAGATTCTGACAGTCAACTCGTCCTTATCCACGTGCCACTCCCTCTCAACTTCCTCGTTCTCGTTCCCCGCCAGATCCTCCACTGCGCCCTCATTTACCGTAATTGTCAGATCCGCTGTTGATTCGTCATCATCTTCTTCTTCAGGTGTGATTCTACCGGTGAATCGCCTGGCAGATACTTTTTCGAATGCATGCATTGACCCGCCTTCAATGCACACGTCACCATCACTGGCGCACTGATCTTCTGGGTCAAACTCAAAGCCAACGATATCCTCCGAGAAGATAAACGTCACCGTAAAATCGCTTCTAATACGCCCTGAAGGACCGCTGATCGAAACCGTCGGCTTAACTTTGTCAATCGATGCAGTATAGCGACCTGCGGCCGAATTCGGTGTACCACTCCTCTCTGACGTTGCCACTCCGGCGGGAACATCGACGGTCACCGCTCCCGACTCTCCGGGGGTTACGCGTGCCGTAAAGTACTGTCCAATCTCTGCCAGCAGAGCGACCGCGCCTGGGCCAGGGCCAGGGGTAGAATCAGCGTCTTGGCAAGGATTATCTACTTTTCTGAGATTTGCGACGGAACCATTGCCGACCGTGATTTCAGTTACTTCAAAACCATCCACGCTTTCTGAGAACGTGAAGCACGTTAAGAATTCGCCATTCACCCGCTTCGGTCCTGTAATCGTAAGCGACGGAATCGGAGTCGTGTTGGCAACCGGCCTCGTACCGAAGGATTGTGCTTCGTTCCCACCCGTATCGACTACATCACCTTGACCCGAACAGTCGTTATTGTCGCTGCCATCGGCGCTATTTATATAACTCACAGTAAGAGATTCGCCGTTCCTGATGGCAGGGTCCAGAGTAAGAGTCACTTTCTGACCGACAATACCACTTACTTTGACAACGGGCTCGGCGCTTCCGACCAGCACTGTGTACTGGCACGCTTGTGGTGTGGGAGTGGTTGCCAGCTCCTTGTCGTAGGTCATAGTCAATTCAGGCCCGTCCACTTCCGCGTTCACAAGTACTGGCGGATCGTCGTTATCTTGCACAACGAGCGTGGCCGGATTGACCGTGTAGGAAGCATGAGTAGCACTATACGTAATGATATTGTCCGGGGTGTCCGACTCGTCATCCGTTGGCGTAACGGTAGTTACCTTGGACGCACTCGTTTGCCCTGCAGGGATTGTGATGATTACATCATCAAAATCAACGGGCACGGTGTCTTCCAGGCCTGACGCAACTACAGACAGTTTAAGGTCATCTGACGGAGCGTTACCCTGAATAGTCGCCGACACCGAAACCTGTGTCGCAGGCGAGCTCTCCAGAAGAACGTTCGGGCTCACCGCGAGGTTTATCGTCTGCGCTGCTGCCGACAGCGGGATAAGCGGTACGAGAACCACGAGCGTCGCAAATGTGCGGAGCCACGCCCCGGCGGAAATCGAGCCGAAGATGAACCGCGTCAGTGTACGGGCAAAAGCATGTGTTGAAGACATCGCAAAAGGGAGTTTATGTCAGTTGTGGCCCTGTTAGCTTTCATGGCGGAAGCCGGGCGCAGAGATACGCCCTGGATCTGGATGAGGCCGTCGAACGCCGTGCTACAGTTCCCGTTTCCGGGCGGCTAGCGTCTTCGCTAAGCAAGGGTCTATCACGGCCTCGGTCGCATCTCGTTACGTATACAGTTTCCGGACACGCAGTATGCAACCACCGCCGTACTCCGTGCCCAACCGTCAAACTGTGGCAACGTGAGCTGGGAGGCAGAAAACGACTCAGCGCGTCACTGTACCTTCGGTCGGATGGGGGCCGTACCTACCGGTGCGCTGTGGGGTGTTCAGTAATATAGAAAAAGAACGGCATACGTGTAAGGCAACAGTGAATTTTATTTCACCTTAGAGTACTCCTTTTGGATCAATTTGGCGCGTAGGTCTACTGGATAACGGCTACCTTGCCGAAAGCCACGCCCTCGCCACGCTGTCCTACCGCAACGACGAGGTACACACCCGATGGAACGAGCTGCTGCCGATCGTCCCTTCCGTCCCAGCGTGCGCGGCCTCCACGAGCAGAAAATGTCTTCACGAGCTCACCATGAACAGTAACGATCCTGATTTCGGTTTCGCTTACCAAGCCGTCAATATAGATGTCGGGCGTTGCCGTGCCCTCGATCTGAACGGGGTTAGGGTAGACGAATAGGTCGCGTTTTGCCTCAGCCGGATTGATGGCGTCACCTCGCCAGCTCACCAACCCCTTGTCCGTCCCGAAATACACACGTCCGGATAGGCCGTCAACCGCTATGGCACTCACGATGTCCGAGAACAGCGGCGTCTCTTCCGCCGTGAATCGGTGCACCGTGCGGTAGCCGGATTCGTAGCGAATGAGATAGGCACCTTCGTCGGTGCCAAACCAAAGGCCGCCAGACGGATCAGCGGCAATGTCGTTGATGGTGAGTCCCTGAAGAACAAACGTACTTGGCCCGCCGGGGGCCCACTGTGGCCAAGACGCCGCAAGCGAATTATCCGTCGCAGCAATTGAGCTTGCAAGAAAAACAGCCGGACCGTCCTCGGTGCCGATCCATATTCGTCCGCTGTGATCCTCAGTAACAGTGGTAATACGCGTACTCGGAAGGCCTCGCCCTCCCGTGCCCACCACCCCAAAATACCTGCAGTCGTCATCGGATGGATCCGTCGGATCGCTGCCCGTATCCAGAACGAGAATGCCGTCGGAGATCCGAAAATTCCCCCGCTCCAAGACCGTAATCCACTTTAGGTCGAACGAATCCACGAATACGGGACCCAGCGCCGTCGTAGGAATAAGCCCCTGACACGAGGGGGCCGGAAGACTGGTCCAGGTTCCATCTGTCTGACGCACGTGAAGAGGCTTCACAGCACTCGTATTCGTGACCCAAAGCGTGCCGTCCTTTTCGGTTGCTATACCCCCGGGAAGGATGTATTCACTCTCGCCAGCGGCAGGAAGCAGCGTAGAATTGCCTTGGTCGTACAGCGTGACTACGCCGTCGGCGGCAAGCTGAACGATTCCGCTGCCAATGGAAGTGGCCCAAACAGTGCCCTCTGCGTCCGCGTGGATGGCGCGGATACTCCCTTTCCCCACAAGCTCGGGCGTGAAGCGTGCCGTATAATTCGTCCATCCGTCTTCTCCTCGGTAGCGATAGAAACCGCCACCGATCACCTGATCCACGGCAGCCGCCCAGAGTGCACCCTCAGAGTCGACGGCCAGATCGCCGAACGGGCTGTGGAATGGGCCTGACGGGTAGATCTCTCCGGTCAGAAGATCCGGCCTATCATTGCCAATCGGGCGGGAATACCGGTTCAGTCCGCTCTCCGAATCCCCGATCCAGACCGAGCCGTCTGGGCCGCTAACAACGGCATTGAGCCCCAGGTACCCCTCCGCTTGCAGAATTGACCCTCCGGAGGCAAACATGGCATAGAGCTTGAAGCGGTCGATGACGAGTAACCGATCTTCCATCGGCGCCATGTCACGGACGCGAATCGTGGTTGGACCCACCCGTACGTAGGTGCCGTCAGCATTGCGCCTGAAGAGTCCAGTGTCCTTTCCCACGTACGTTTCACCATTGAAACGCGCAATCGAAAAAACTTCCCCTGAATCGAAGGAGACTCTCTCCACCGTCCACGCGTGCGGATCTTTCAGGTTCGCCGCGTCGAGCGATGCGAACGCAACGCCTTCGTCGGTAGCAAGCCACAGTCCCGGGCGCCCGTCGGGAATCGTCGCTGCCATTACATCCCGAACAGCAATCGAAGGCGTGAACGATCCGATTGTGCTATACGAATCGCGGACTTCGTCGCCCTCGAACACAACCAGACCAAACGACGTCGCAACAAGTAATGTATCCCCCAACGTCCGCAGGCGATGGATTTGAAGGGACGGAAAGCGCATGTTGCGATAGATGTCATAGAACGTCCTCACCTGGCCAGTTTCCACATCCAGGCGATCTAGTACGCCGTCAACGTAACCTACCCACACGACCCCCTGCCGAGCATCCCATGCTATCGCGCGTGTATCTATGTCGTGCAGCCCGTCGGTCACGGTATAGCGCTCGATCATGCCGTCGGCGGCGTAATACCCGAATATACCTCCGGTCGAAGCCGCCCAAACGGCATCGTCCGATACGTCAACGGCAACCACATTGCGGGCGGACGTGTGTGCAGTCCATCGATCCAGCTGCATGGCCCCAGCGTCCACACATGTCACCACGACGACTAGTGTACAACAGGATCCTCGTAGTAGTACGCTGAGCATGGCTGATACGATCGAAACCCGCTTCGGGGGCTACCAGTTTATTCCGAGCCGGGGATCTGCGCGAGGAGATTAACCATTTCAAGCGCGGTAACACTGGCGTCCGCGCCTCTATTACCAGCCTTGGAACCAGCGCGTTCGAAGGCCTGCTGCACGGAATCTGTCGTAAGGACTCCGAAGATAACCGGTACACCCGTGTCGAGCGACACGCGCTGGACTCCACTTGCGGCAGCGTCGCAGACATGGTCGTAGTGTGACGTGTGGCCGCGGATGACACAAGCAAGGCAAATCACAGCGGAATACCTGCCCGATGCAGCCAGCCTTCTGGCCACGAGTGGGACCTCGAACCCGCCCGGGCACCGAGCAACATCAATGTTGTCATCCGGTACACCGTGCTTCTTAAGCGTTGCACGCGCTCCGGCCAACAGCAGATCGGTGATCAACTCGTTGAAACGGCTAACCACTATGGCGAAGCGGGACTGCTGATCCCACATGAAATCCCCTTCGTAGATCGTACTCATGGCAATTCGATGGTGAATTGAGCGAATCTACACTGCGACGCAGGCTACTCGCGCCCTACTGCGTGCAGCTTCGATCCACAGATACGGTACTGTGACTGTGCCCACCTGGTCGTCAGGCCCCTCCCGGTGAAAATCAGAGCCACCGGTTTCAGCGAGGCCCATGTCACGTGCAAGCTGGCGGTAGTAAGATGTGAGTACTGCATCATGTGCGGGATGAATCGTTTCAAGACCGTCGAGACCCATACGCACGAGCGTCATGATTGTCGCATCTGCCGTCCACTGACCGGGATGTGCGAGAACGCTGATCCCACCCGCATCACGAAGCATTGCAAGTGCTGCCTTCGCATCGAATAGCGGCTTGGGAACGTACGCGGGCTTGCCGTCCCCTAGATACCACTGAAATGCGTCCTGTAAGGAATCCGCGAAACCTGCCTCAACCATTGCCTGCGCGATGTGGGGCCGTCCGATCACCCCTCCGACACTCTTGTCCACCACAGCCTCGAACGCCAGCTCCACGCCGAGCTTCGAAAGGCGCTCTACGATCTGCCCTGCACGGCTTAAGCGGGATTCCCGGAAAGCCCGGCAATGAGTACGAAGGCCTTCATGCTCGGGATCGAAGAAATACCCAAGCAAGTGAATGGGCTTGGTGCCGACCGTGACACTTAGCTCGATGCCTGCAATTACTTCAACGCCGAGTTTTCTGCCCGCTTCCTGCGCTTCTGGGATTCCACTTACAGTATCGTGATCCGTAACGGCGATGGCAGCCAGGCCGCTAGCTCGGGCTTTTTCGACGAGCTCCAATGGGGACAGGTGCCCGTCGGAATAGAACGTGTGCGTGTGTAGGTCTGCCCGGCGAACGTCGATCATAAACACAACCACTGCGATGTAGCCACGTCCTACACCGCCGGCAATGGGAGGTTCACCGTCGGAACCAATACCCGAGCTTAGACTTCGGCAAGGCAGTCCAACTGCATCCAGCGGCGCATTCAGTTTCCGCTATGTCCGCAAGCGACTCAAAGCCGCCCACACCCAAGATGAAAATCTCGATGGCGAGCGTGGTGACAGCAGTGGTGCTGAGTCTCGTCGTACTGGGAATCATCGGGGGTTTCACCCTAGAGGGAACCACGTTGAGCCGGATCGCCCGCGTCAACCCATTGGGCCTCCTTTTGGCCGCCATGACGGTTGCGGTGCGCGTGCTGTGCGGTACGTGGCGGCTGCATTTCGTGTCGAAGGGTCGCCTCAAGTGGGCGGGCGCACTCAGGGCACAGCTTGCGTGGGATTTTTTCTCCAACGTTACACCTTCAACTATAGGCGGCGGCCCGATCACACCCGCATACATTGTCCGGGACAGCCATATTCGCTTGGGTGAGGCAACTTCGATCATGCTCTTCGCCATGCTTATGGACCAAATCTGGTTCGCGCTGGCCATTGTCGTGGTCCTTGTAAGCGGCTTCTGGCTGGAAATCATCCCCGCCGCACTGGGGCGTCTGGGAAACGTTACGTTTACGGTGTACTTTCTTGCCTTCATGTTCTGGGTCTGCTTGTTTGGCTACGCCACACTGGTGCGCCCGCGCATTCTGGAGCGGTTCATGGATATGGTGTTTCGGTTGCGATGGCTCAATCGAATTCATCGTCGCGTGCTGGATATGATGGCACACCTGCGCGAGCACGCGCACGTCCTGCGAACGCAGCGACCCGGGTTCTACGTCAAAGGATTTGTACTTACAGTCCTCGTGTGGCTCAGCCGGTACCTCCTCGTAGTCGTTCTCTTGTGGAGCGTATTTCCAAACGTCGATGTGCTCCTTGCGTTTTTCCGGACCGTCGCGATGATGTTGGGGGCACTCGTCTTGCCAACCCCAGGTGGTACGGGAGGCATTGAGGGACTCTACGCGCTAATGGTTGGGCCTCTGATCCCAGATGCGCTGTTGGCTGTTACGCTTTTTTCCTGGCGTCTTCTAGGCTACTACGTGTTTGTCGCAGCCGGTGTCTACCTCACAGTACGTCAGGCCGACCGGGCGCTGCGCGGCAAGAAGTCAGAGACCTCGGCCATTCAGTCCGAACTTCGACAGCTGAGAAGCTGACAAGCGACTGTGATGATGTGACATAGGTCAGGTCTGGGTTATACCCTACTGGGTACAATTCACGGGCGAACGTCGAGGAGGCGGAAGGCTTCGGCCCGAAGCGGGGTGGGGCTGGTGAGGACATCGGCGGCCACGGCCCCCTCTGCCATGCTATGATACCTTCAATCCATGTCGTCACCTCCATGAACCGTGTTGGTCGCTACCAGCTGAGTTACCAGGCGGGCTTCGCACCCGCAAAAGAAAAGCGCCTTTCCACGGCGCATGGCAGAACTAGCCAATACCGTTCCGCCTCTTCCCGAGCAGACCACCATCGTCCGATTCCTCGCCGCCGCCGACCGGTAGATTACGGCGTGCCACGCTGCGGCTGATAGCGAGGTTGGATTGCTTCGCGAGTATCGCACCCGCCTGACCGCCGATGTCGTGATCGGCAAGCTGGATGTGCGCAAAGCGGATCCGGTCTCGCTGGATCACCTCACGGATAGGGTCAGGAAGGCCGTGACTGCTACTTCGATGCCGACGCCCTCCCCAAGGTGATCAGGCCTCATTTCATCAAGGACGACACCATCGCGGTATGAAGCTGCCGCGGTTCGAGGATCGTTAGCATCACAGGATCGATCAGTCTCAGTTGCGGGACGCAACCCCATTTCGGTCAGAAACTGCGACGGATCCTTCGGATATCTGTAGTAGCTTTGTGAGCGAGTCAACATCAGTGTGTCGCAGGCACGCGTGACAGCCACGAAACAACTCCGTCGTTCCTCTTCGACCTGTCTGCTGTCCTCCCCCTCGCGGAGCGCATAGATCGATGGAAACACCTCCTGCGCCATCCCGATCAGAAAGACGTGCCTGAATTCAAGGCCCTTCGCTTGGTGAACGGTCATGCAACGCAGCCCGTCGGGCGCCGGTGGAGGCGTCTTGGACGCGAGATCGAACTGCTGCAGATAGCTGTTCAACGGAACCCTATCGCCGTATTCCGCAACGATTTCCTCGTGAAGGCCCTTCCAGGTCGCAGTTTCCTCGCCAGTCGATTCCTCGCAATCATCGCAGCCCCACGCTTCCCATCCGCCCCCGAGGAACCAGTCGACCACTGCGGGGAAACGGAGCACGTCAACGAGGTCGGTTTGGATCCGCTGCGAGACGCACTCCCACCCTCCGGCTACCGCCTCGGCGGACTGAACCCACGCGCGAAGGAAGTTGCCGCCAAACAGTGCGGCCGCGGCTTCGACCGACTGTGGATCGATCACCATGCCCGTTAGCCCCTCCCACGCGAGGCAGAGCCTCCGCAAGACGACGCGATCATGCGGAGAGTTCGCCGAGCGCAGTGCCTCCACGAGAACATTCGCGGCGGGTGAGTCGAACTCGCTCTTTCTGACAGGCACATAGGCGTCATATCCAGCGGACCGCAGCGAGTCGGCCGCGTCTCGGACGAGGCGTGTCGTGCGTCCGAGGACAACGCAATCGGACGGAGGCAGGCCGCGCTCGCCAATGTCTCGTCCCACGAATGCCGCCTCTTCACATGGAGACTGGAACACCTTGTACTTGACCTCTCCGGCGTACTGTTGAGTGTCGTGAATCGCCAGGACGCGCTTCTCCGCAAGTCGCCGAGTGTTGTGGGCGAACAGGCGGTAACTCTTGGGGAGCTGAATCGTCTGCAGATCGTAGTCCCGGCACAGGTCTTGAAGGCGCTTGGGGCTGGCGCCATTCCATTGGTAGATGATCTGGTCGGCGGCGACGACGATGAAGAGGTTGTGGCTCCGGGCCGGAACGATGAGCCTGAGGAGGTCATATTGGGCTCTGTTCGTGTCCTGGAACTCGTCCAC
>JAAXGO010000487.1 GCA_012267425.1 Rhodothermales bacterium | reverse complement strand
GTTGTCGAGATACCCGACGTCGCGATGTTCGCCAGGTTTCCGTTTCCGTCACGGTACAGAGAAATCGAGGCGGACCGACCGAGAGCACGGAGAATTCCGTCCACCTCGTTGCGGCGCGCTTCGACGAATGCACCGCGATTCGAACGCGAGGAGCGAATCGTTAGCGCATCGATTTCGACGACGCCGAAGTCCTGTGCCTGCGTGACGTTCCATTTGATCATCTGCGACGGCTTCGCGTTGGCTTGCGCCGTGGCGAACGTTGCAGAACGACCCATCGGGAACTCGTGCTGCACCGGGCAGACGAGAACATCACCCTCAAAGTCATCGACCTTGGGCACCATCTTGAGCCAGGGTCGATTGCGTACCGCTACATGTTCCGGTGTTTTATCCGGGTAGAGTTCCTTCAACATTGCGTCGAAGGTCGTCTGAGTAAGACCTGCCATTTTTCACTCCTTGCGGAGCGAGCGCTACTTCCCCCATCCAGCTTCCGAGAGAGCCGCCATTGCGCGGCGTTTCCTCTCTTCCAGTGTTAGGGCTGGCCCCCGCTCCTTGGTTGATTGGGTTGCTTTGCTGTTTTCGAGCGTCTTGGCAGGTCTTTTCTTGTTCGTACGCTCCTGCTCTTCTGGCTTTCCGTGAATCTTGCCGTTTATCTGTTCGTATACGGCCAGGACTTTTTTGATCTCCTCTTCCGCGCAATCCGCGATGTCTTCCCATTCCGGCGGACCGTCGTCCGGGTTGTTGTTGTAAATCTCCGCCGCTTTTTGGTAGCAGAACTGGATTGCGTTATTCCTGTCGGTGCCGGCGAGTGCTGCGAGGCGCTTGTATTTCTTCTCGTCAACCGAATCGACGCTTTGGCCAAGTTGGTCGAGATAGGTTTTCTCGGCCTGCTCTTTTGCCGTCTGCTCTTCCTTGCCCTTGAGCTGCTGCTTTAGCTCGAGCACGGTGTTTTTGAGCTCACGCATCTCGGCGTACATCTCGCGATCCCGCTGCCTGTCCTTCAGGTCTTCGGGCGCGTCGTCGCCGGCCTCGTGGTAGTAGTAGGCCTGCGCG
>JAAXGO010000050.1 GCA_012267425.1 Rhodothermales bacterium | reverse complement strand
GTTCACCCTACCGCCCGCGAGCGGCTTCGCCATCACCAACTTGCAACTGCCGCTGTACTTCGAACAGCAGCACACCGACCGCGACGGATACGTTAAGGCTTTCCACCACGCCCTTCATGGGGATCGACAGCGTTTCGTCACAGAGATCGCGGGTCAGGCGTCGCAGGCCGCGTCCTTCACCACCGGCCACAAGCGCCAGCGGTAGCCGGAATCTAGTCTGGTGGATCGACCGGGAGGCTCCGCCATCCGCCCCGACGACCCACACGCCCGCGTTGCGCAGCCAGCGAAGCGTTCCGGCCAGATTGCTGACGCGCACCAAGGGTACGTTCGCCGCGGCACCGCTTGCCGCCTTGAGAGCCGCCGCCGTCAGACTCGCCGCGCGGCGCCTGGGCACGACGACGGCGTCCACTCCGACCGCGTCGGCGTTGCGAAGACAGGCGCCCAGATTGCGTGGATCCTGCACGCCATCCAGCACAAGACAAAGGAAGAACTGGCCCCGCGCGATTACCAGTTCCTCGAACTCGGCGATGCCCATCTCCCCAATTCCCGCCGTGCGCACGAGCACTCCCTGGTGGCGCCCGCCGCCGCTCATCCGGTCCAGACGCTCCCGGTCGACTTCTTCGACGGGAACGCCCAGTTCATCCAGCGCACGCCGAAGGTCAGCCAGCATGGGCGACCGCGAGCTTTTCAATACAAGCGCTCCCCGAATCGACTCGGGACGTGTCTCGACCAGGGCGCGGACGGAGTGAGTGCCGTAGACCCTTTGCAACCCGACCTCGGTTGGTTTGGACATCATGTATTTTGTCTGTCCTAGCCCCAAGCGTAATGGTCTGTATTTCGGTACACCGAGGCTCGGTCAATCCATTCGGACCGCGTTTGACCAACGTTCCCGCAGCCCGGAAAATTCACGCGGCCTTGTTCTTCCCGCTTGAGTTTGCTCAGTCTCGCCAGGGTCTCTCGACCGGCATCCCAGCCTTTGTTGAGTAATTCTCAACCTCCTGTCGAATCCGCTCACGATATAGGGATGTTGGCAACGTGTCCCTTAAGCTCCATGGACAAATGGGCCGGAATAAGCCAAGGAATAAGCCAAAATAAGCCAAGGAATAAGCCAAGGCGTGAGTTCATAGCAGCCTCCAGCGCGCACCTCTGCCATAACCTGTTGACGCCACCAGCCCCTTGCCTTTCAACTTGGCAAGGTCGTTCCGAAGCAGCCGCTCGTTGGTCCCTGACACCAAGAGGGAACGGATCTCGCGCAGTGGCATAGGTGTGCCCACTTCATCCAGAAGAGCAAGGATCGCACGTTGACGCTCCGCAAGGTCGTCCACATCCTGTCGCCCAGTGGCAGCATCCCGGAATTGCACTGAAGACCGCCCATGCCGGAAACGAACGGTCACGCATCCGCCGGTATCGTCGATCTCTGGCCGCGGCAGACCGGCCTCCAATGCCGCTTCAGCCATTTTTATCGTCCCGCGTCCCCATGTTTCGATCAGGCCGCGCCGATAAAACGTACGGGCGATCAGCGGGTTCCAAGGCAGGGAATCGTGGGCCTGGAACAGCGTCTCCGGCGTCAACCCGAAATGCAGACTTCCTGATGACGTGACCTCCAGGCGGTCATCGTAGACGGCAACTCCAACGGAGCCGCCGCCGATCGAATAATCGCGATGGCATAGCGCATTCGCCAAAGCCTCGCGCGTAGCCACCGTCGGGTAGAGCGGTTCGTCGATCCGTTCGAAACGATCCGCTTCGATGCGCCCGGCAATGGGGAGGGTTTCGCGCAGGAAACGTTCGGCGGCCCTCAAGAGCGTGAACGCGTTGCCGTAAAACTGCCGATTGTCCAGAAACTCAGTCCGGTCGGTGCCCCTGAACCGGGCGACGCGCAGCGTGCACTGCGGCATCTCGAACTCCACTCGTTGAGCGTCGCCGAAGAGCACAACCCCGGCGCGCAGCACAACGCCTTCCCTGATCAGCCCGAGCCCGCGCAGCGACTCTGTTACGTCACGGGTTCCGGGGTCATTCAACCGACGCCTGCGGATTGCCTCCTCGACGGTAAACCGAATCTCGGTCTCGTCCAGGTCTTCGATAGTCCATCCTGTCGCAGGCTCGCTTTCCCAACGCTGGTCGCTGTGCATGCGTTCGATCAGCATGCGATTGCATTCGTCGGCGCTCATCTCCAAGGTCGTATTGCCTACCCGCCGGTAAGCCTTGCCCCGGTACCGGTACGGCTTCGCGGGGCCGGGTTTCACGACGACCGAGATAACCTCCCGGCCTTCCGACACCGGGACCCGCTCAATCGGCGGGTATACGGAAGGATCGATCCTCTGTATCTCGGCGCTGATCTCTTCGATCGTCCCGTCCCCCACCTGCTGGCCGACCGGTTGCCCATCCCGCGTGACACCGAAAAGAATGCGTCCGCCGATGTGGTTGAGCATCGCGCACGCGCTCATCGCCGCCTGCCGGCGCGTTCCCGAGGTCTCCTTGAACTCCAGCACTTCGGACTCGCCCGATGCCGCCAGCGTTGCGATCTCCTCGACCGTCATGGCCGGTTCTCGCGTCCGTGGTCTTCGTGGTCGTCGAACGGACTCGGGAGGCCAGCCACGATGCGGGTGGATTCCACGCTGACATGCACGATGCGCCGGAACGCGGCAATGAGATCTCTCGGATGATCGAACCAGCCATTCGGATCGTTGACGATGTTGCTGCGCTTGTCCTGGGTAATCCTGTAGCGGTCGATGAACCACTCCAACGGCGTGCGCCCGTTGACTTCATACCGATGTGCTTCAGCCGGAATGCTTGCAAGCCGGATGTGGTCGTTGACGACGAGGACGGTTCTCGTGCTGTCGGTGAAGCGCATTTTCTTCGTGCCGATCATGAAGTGTTCGTCTTGTGGCTCCCCGTCGCCAGAGAACATCGTCTCAATCCGAAATTGTTCGCAGGATTCATACCCAAGGTGTAGGTCCGAGAGCTTGCGCCCAGCTTCGGCAAAGGCGCGAAAATCGGGGGCGAACGGTATATGGGGGATTTGCTTGGCCAAGTCGTTCGAAAAGCGTTCGCGATACGCAGGCGCATGAAGAATTCCGTAGACGTATTGGAAGATGTCGTCTTTGCTGATCGAATGGTCCGAGTATCGTAGCCTGAAGGCACGCAATGCGGTGTCGGTGATGTTGTCGATGCGCTCCGGTGCCGATGGGAAGAGTTCCGGGTTGTCAAAGATACCCCCTTGTTTTGTAGGCCCACCGGGAGAAGCATTGGCCGAATTCGAGGAAGTGAAGATCGGGCATTCGGTCGGCGACGAGGACCGAGAAAGGCTTGTTCGCGCCGACCCCCGGAACACAGATGACGCGGTTCTCCGCGTGTAGCGGTAGCGCGGGAAGCACTGACTCTTCGCTATCAGTTCCAGATCCGGCATGGTGTCGGCCATGATGGCGGAGAACGGCTTGGTCGATCCCACGCCCGGCAAGCAAATGAGGTAATTCTCTCTCTCTCTCTCTCTCTCTGCAAGTATCGGGCCAAATTCGTGAATCGGCGGCGGGAAAATGCGATCCATTTGGTACTTGTTGTTCACCAGCACGTACTCGACGTAACAGTGTTGTTTGATGAACGGTCGATATTGAGTCCTCCAGATATTTTCTCGCGAGTACTCGACTGATTTGCGCCTTCTCAGATTGTTCATTAGTTCACGATCCCACCTAACATTCGCAGAATGGCGGCTTGCAACGTCATCAATTTCGTATTCGGGATGCTCTTCGCGAATCTCCATCGCCCCCATGTAGTCGCCCACCATGGCGCGAGCATTCGCGGCGCAGGCATCGCGGGAGAAGTTGTAGATGTAGGCGTCCCGGCTGGTCTTGTAGCCGTTACTGAACAGCTTGAATATCGCATTGTCCGCCTTGCCAGCCTTGGCCGCCTTGGAACCCATCGGATAGAACGCCTGAAATGCCTCGTCGCGCTGGCCGATCCAATCGTGGTGTTTGTCGGGCGTGATCGTTTGCCACTCGTTAATGCCGCTGATCGATCCCGCTTCTTTCAGAATGGCGAGCTTTTCCTCACGCTTGAGGTAGTCGCCGATGTCGCGATAGTGAATCCTACAACCGTCCCGCTCGCCATTGGGGTTGCGGACCAAAATTGTGATCGCGACGGGTGCTCGGGATCCCTGACCGAAAACGTTGCCGCCTTCAGCCCTGCGTCGCTCTCCTGATGTTCGCGCGTTGCCCCTTAGGTTCATCACATAAATGGAATTGAACTCTTCAGCTAAGCATGCGCGCACCCCGGAGTCCACGTTCCCATCGATCCACGATCCGTTGGTGACCAGCGACACGATGCCTTGTTCCCCTATGCGATCCGACGCCCAGCGAATCGCCATCTTGTAGGTATCGTAGAGGCTGTTCTTCAGCGTGGCGGTCGAGCGGGCCGCATACGTATCGGCCACGCGTTTCTCGAGCTCCGGATAATCCACATTCGGATTTTCCTCCGCCGAACTTCTCTGTCCCGCAGACCACGGTGGATTTCCGACAATCACCTGGATCGGCGTATTCTGCTGGCGCTCGACCCGTTCACTGTTGTCGGGGAGCCAAGCTTTCGGGAATCCGGTCCTCTCCGTGTGCAGGTTGAATGTATCGGTCAGCACAATACCATTGAAGGGCTCATGGCCCGTCTCTGCACCGCGCCGACCGTGAAAGGCTTCCTCAATGTGAATGGCCGCGATGTAGTAGGCCAGAAGCACAATCTCGTTCGCGTGAAGCTCTTTGCGGTACTTCCGGGCGAGATCCGCGTCACCAACAAGCGCCGACTGAATCAACCGGACAAGAAAGATGCCGGTACCCGTGAACGGATCGAGCACGTGCACTCCCTCATCGCTCATGCTTCGGCCAAACTCCAGTTGCAACGCGTGGTTCGCACTCTCCAGGATAAAGTCGACCACCTCGACGGGCGTGTAAACGATGCCAAGCCGGTCCGCTTCCTTCTTGAGCGCCGTGGCGAAGAACTTTTCATAGAGCTCCATCAATACGTGCTGACGCGCCTGGCTGTTGTCCAAACCACGGGCGCGCATGCGCACACTCTCGTAGAACCGCTCCAGATCCCGAGTCTCGTTCTCCAGACCAAATTCCCCAAAATCTCCACGAAGGGCATCCAGTGCCTGGGCGACAGGATTACTGGCCGCGAAGTCGTAGTGCTCGAATAATGCCTCGAAAACCGGCCGGGTGAGGATGTGCTGCGCCATCATTTCGATGGCATGGTCGCGGGTAATCGACTCGTTGATTGACACCCGCAGCTCTTCATGGAATGCGTCGAGCCATTCGCGTAACGCCTCATTGTCGGGATTGAGCAAGAGACTATCTATTCTCTTCACGAGGCGAGAGAAGATGTCGGCCACGTCCCTGGCCCACGTTTCCCAGTATTTTCGGTCACCGCATCTTTCGACGACCTTGGCGAAGATGGCGCCCGGCGGCAGGTCCAGCGGAGGGAAAGGCAAGTCCGCAGTCCCGGGATGTTGTCCGCCGTTCGTACCGTCACCGCTGAAAATTATTCGGCTTGTGGGCGTCTTGTTCAAATCGATCTTGTTGATCTCGGCGTCAAAGCGGTCATCGTGCGATCGCAAAGCGCGTACCACGCTCCAGACAACCGCGAACCGTTTGTTGTCGTCCAGCGCCAAGGCAGGATCGATGCCGGCCGGCACCGTCACCGGGAGCACGATGTAACCGTATTCCTTTCCGGGCGACTTGCGCATGGCGCGACCGACGGCCTGAACGATATCCACCTGCGAGTTTCGTGAACTCATGAACAGCACCGCGTCGAGCGCAGGCACGTCGATGCCTTCGGACAGGCATCTGGCATTGGAAAGAATCCGGCAAGCGCCTTTCGAATCGCCCTTGAGCCAATCGATCCGCGCTTTCCGGTCCAGGGCGTGATGCCTACCATCGACGTGCTGGATTTCACATCGCAATGAGTCCAACCGCATGGCCTCGGGCATCAAGTCGATGGCCTGGCCGACAATGCCGTTCCAGTACTTTTCGAGGCGCTGCGATGACTTGATGGTGTTCGTGAACGCGATCGCCCGCTTGAGACGAAGACCCGATCCATTTCCCTTGGGCTGGTTTTCTGGGTTCTGCAGTGCCTGCCAGCAACCGACAATCTTCGCCGCATCGGAAATGTTGATTTCACGGCCTCCGGTGGCCAAGTGCGCCTGCAATGCCGCATCGACCTGTTCTTCGGACAACGTGAAAACGACCACCTTGTAGTCGGCCAACAGGTCCTTCTCCACCGCCTCGGAAAATGGCAGCCGATGGAACTCCGGCCCGTACGTGGCCGGGTCGTCCATGGAGAACACTTCAACGTCGTGGCTGGCGGCCTTCGCCTTTGCTCCCTGAGTGTACAGGCGGGGGGTGGCGGTCATATAGAGCCGCTTCAAGGCGCGGATTCGGTTGCCGTCGTGGACGAGCACGAAGGGCGAGGTCTTGTCCCCGGGACGTTCGATACCTGTGGTCTTGTGGGCTTCGTCGCACAGGACGATATCGAAGGGGGGCGCACCGTTGTCCTGTGCTTGTTCAATGATCGCAAGGGAGTGATAGGTGGAAAACACCACGGTCATCGCGTCGGACCGGGAGACCTGCAAAGCCTTCGAAATAGTGGTCGGGTCCGTTGTGACGGGAATCTCGAGTTCCTGAATCGACGCATCCTCGTCGTTACGCCCCGCGCGCGTATCCGAGCAGATTCCTATGTAGCGATGAGGGATGGCCTGTTGTTCGGCCCACTCCCTCATCGACTGCTGGAAAAGCGAAATGGAGGGCACGAGATAAAGTACGCGGCCGCCGATACCGGCGACGGCCTCGGCGATCCGCAACGCGGTAAACGTTTTCCCCGTGCCGCACGCCATGATCAGCTTGCCGCGGTCGTGATCGGCGAATTGGTCGGTTACTTCGTCGAAGGCAGTCTGTTGGTGAGGTCTCAGACTGTAGCGCTCATGGCGATAAGCTAGATCCTCCGGCTCACCTCTGACGAGATCGGGCCAGTCGAACGGCCGGCTGGCGAGATCTCCGAATCGAAGTACCTGGCACTCAGGCTTTAGCCGCGTAATGGTCTTGAGTGCCGCCGGCCCCCACTCGTCGCCGGTATCCACCATGAGGCGATGGGTAAACGGTTCGCGGGCCGAAGCCGAGATGAACGAATCGATATGCGGCTTCGATATGCGCGTTCCCGGCGCATAGCACTTGCACTGGATGGCGCAGTGCCCCCCGTCGCGTTCCTCGGCGACCAGGTCGATGCCAATGTCGGTACCGTCAAAGTCGGCCCTGCGCGCGGCCCATTCCGGCAACAGCCACACGCTTGAGAATCGTTCCCTGTAGAGTGGGTCCTTCTGGAAATAGCTCTTCATAAGCCGTTCGAAGAGCCGACCCTTGTGTGCTTCGGAATCGGCAATGAATCGGATGTGATTCAGAACGGTCTGAAATCCATCTTGCATACGTCAATCACCTTCTCGTGAAGACATGCGCGGTACGTGCTTCCCGCTACTCTATCCGGTTGCATTCCATACAGGACTCCAAACTTGAATGCAACCGCCACAAAACACGCGCGCCAGTTGCTGCGGTCGACAAGTCGCCGGATCGAATTCACGTGGATGAATGCACAGCTTGGGCAACCGCGACAGCCGGCGAAACAAAATCGACTACTTGTCCATGCCAGCAATTTACGTCCCTGAGTCACGCCACCGGCACAAAGTCGATCTTGCGCTCCCGCACGCTCACCGACGTCAACTGCACCTGCAACCGGTCGGCCAGACGGTAACTGTTGCCGGAGTTCTCGCCCGTCAGCACGCTTCCTCCGGCGTCGACATGATAATAGTCACGAGGCAGCGAGGTGACGTGAACCAAGCCGTCGATCCCAAGATCCGGAATACGCACGAAAAGTCCGAAAGGGGCGATACCGGCTACGGAAACCGTGAATTCGTCGCCGACACGATCCTTCAGCCAGGCGCACTTGAGGCGTTCCTCAACGTCCCAGACCGCTTCGTCGGCGCGCTGTTCGGTCCGGGAGCAATGTTGGCCGAGATGCTCCATCTCCGCCATATTGTAACCAAATCCCTTCACTCCACCGTGGCGGAACAGGTGCTTTATGGCCCGGTGCACGAGGAGATCCGGATAACGGCGAATGGGCGACGTGAAATGCGCGTATGCAGGCAGCGCAAGACCGAAGTGGCCG
>JAAXGO010000049.1 GCA_012267425.1 Rhodothermales bacterium | reverse complement strand
GAATCAGACAGTGAGTATGCAGCTTGGTTGCATTTATCCGGTCAAAGACTAAAAGACGCCTACGGAGAGAACGAACCTGAGTATTCATCGGAGTTGCTCAAAGAGGTGAATCCCGACTATGAAGGAAGGTGACGTCGTTATTACACCTGTGCCTCAGGCCGATGGAGAACTAAAAGACAGACCTGCCATTTTCCTACGGGAAATGCCGCTCTATCGCGATTTGCTCGTTTGCGGAGTAAGCACGCAGTTGCATCAGCATGTCGGGAACTTTGACGAAACTATTTCTTCTACCGACGAGGATTTCAAGTTGAGTGGTCTGCGATCAACATCTCTGATTCGACTTGGCTTTCTCGCTGTGCTACCACGTCATAGCGTACTTGGCACTGTGGGTTCCATTTCGACCGAACGGCACAAACGTCTATTGAGAAAGCTGAGTGATTACCTTACTTACACTCACTGATCTTTTGCGGCCCCCCAATGCCGCAGCTTGACGTTGGGGCCACCCTCTAGTTTCGATGTACTTTCTCAGGTCGAGTATTAAATCAGCCTGGACTTTTAAGCTCGCCGCTTCTTCCCGCTCGAAACCGATAGCTTCAAATACGTTATCGCTGCCTCGGGTCACTTCCATAGCGAAGCTAAGGGGAGGTTAAAACGGCTTCCACGGGCTTAGGCACCAATTTAACGACCTTCCGCTCGCTTTCTTGCTGCCGCTCTTTTGCTGCCGCAAACAAGGCACGCACGTTATAGCTGTGTTGTGCTGCCAATTGTTCGCGAATCGTGCGGACTTCTTTAATGATATCGTCGTGATTCATCGTGCTATCGCAGCAGCGTGAGCTTGCGCGTCAAGACTGCCTCTTCTGTCACCAGCTTGTACAGGTACGCGCGACTGACCACAGGGCGACCCGCGTCGTCGCGGCCATTCCAGCGGAGGCGGTGGTAGCCTGCTTGCTGCGGCCCCATCACCATCCCACTCATCCTCCACCAGCACCAAACAGGTCGAACAAATCGCCGAAGCTCAGCGCCGGGTTGACTGTGATGGAAAAGGTCAACCCGGCGGCTCCTGCGCTGTCTTCCGCCGTGTAGGTGATCTCGACGGCTCCGTCGGTGGCGGCTTCAGGTGTGCCCGAAATCGTCCGCGTGGCCGCGTCAAACGACAGACCAGCAGGCAAGCCTAAGACGCGGTACGTTACCTCGCCTTCGCCGCCTGTAGCTTCCGGCAGTACCAGCGCGCTAATCGCCGCACCAGCGGTGTATGCTTGGTCTTCGACCTCTGCGGCGAAACCGAAGGCCATCTCGCCATCGTCCTCTTCACTATCGGCCAGTTCGTCGCCATCGAAATCGCCCTCCGGTGGCGTCGCGCTGTCGTCGTCCGTAATCGTACCCGTCGCCCCGGCTAGGAGTGCGCCGGTGGACGGATGCGTAATTCTCACCGCGAAGGTCTCGTTCGGCTCGTCTTGCTCGTCGGGGCGGATTCGGACGGTGAACGTGGCGGTGTTTTGATTGGCCCCGAAGTGGAGCGTTCCTGTGGCGGCTTCGTAGTCCTGACCGGCCGTAGCGGTCTGGGACGCCGTGGCGTATTTCACGGTGGTCGGGGCTGTAGGGGTCGGCTCCAGCCGCACGGTGAAGGTCATTCGGCCGCGCTGGTAACGTCGTCGATGGTTATAGATAGCGACGCTAGCTGGAGGTCAGATTCCGGGTTTTCTTGGCTATCACTGATTTGCTCAGTTGCGGTAGCGGTAAAGGTCACGGATTCAAGCCCCGCGAGGGTGGCCGCTACCGTGTTGGTCCCTGGCTCGCTGCCCAGCGTCAGCGTGCTGCTGGCTCGGCCTCTGGCATTGGTAGGGACGGTGGTGGACGACAGCGTCCCTCCGCCGGCGGTGACGGAAAAGGTGACGTCCACCCCGGCAAGGGGTGAGCCGTCTTGATCCAACACCGAAACGACAAACGGCGCGGCTAGTTGGGTGCTGGCCGGACCTTTTTGTCCATCGCCGGAGACCTTCCCCAGACTATGGGACATTGCTCGCTCAACGGCGGTAGCGGTAAAAGTCACCGGTGCAAAACCCGCGACGGTGGCTTCAACGGTGTTCGTCCCTAGCTCGTTCCCTAGCCGCAACGTGCTCCTAGCTTGGCCATTGGCATCGGTGGTGACAATGGTTGACGAGATCCATTCCCCACTTGCGGATTCCGTCAAGGAGCCGTAGCCGTCGGCTGCCGTAAGAAATCCCCCTCCTGCGGTGACCGTAAAAGTAACGACCGCCCCGGCAAAGGCCGAACCGTCTTGATACAACACTGAAACGACAAACGGCGCGGCCAATCGTGCATCGGCCGGTCCTTGCTGCCTATCGCCGGAGATTTTCTCCAAGTGGAGGGGCGGCCACTCAGATACCTCAAGGACAAAAGACTCATAACTGACATTCCCACCCGTATCGACAGCTCTGACATAAAGTGGATGCTCGACAGGAAGGTTGGAAAGACTAGCAGAGGTAGCGGATGGAATAACGCCGTCATAATCAAATTCAACGACTGCCTCTCTTTCACCCGCCAATCCACGACACGCCTTCACTT
>JAAXGO010000048.1 GCA_012267425.1 Rhodothermales bacterium | reverse complement strand
GCCTTCCGCCTCCTCGACGTTGGTCCGTGAATTGTACCCAGTAGGGCACACTTAATACATGGCCTATGTCACATCATAACAGGAACTTATTAGATCATCATCTGTCGAAGTTTGGCTTAGGCATCAGACAGGGCAAAATCACGGCCATTGGCTGGCTTCATCGCCACCATAGCGGGCAGTAGTGTCCCGATAGCTCGTAGCCTGTCCATTATCCTTCTCGGGATGATAGCATTACTGGGTATGCACGCTGCAACAGCACCTCCTGGAAAATCCTGCGGCGCAGGCTCCTGTAAGCAAGCCAGGTGCTACCAGATACCTTCGGCAAACGCTGAATTCGATGCGGTACGCGACGGCCACGCCCAGGTGATGTCAGATGGACGGACACATGGCCTCTACTACAATTTATCGGATACGAAGACAGCGTGGGGTGTTCCATCCGATGAGTGTATGTAGGTTAGGGCAGTACCTCAATCGGTGTTCCAAAAAGGCTGGAGGAAAAATCATGACTATATGTGTGATGTATATGCCAGGTTTTGGCAGCGAATGTCGGCACCGCGGAAGAACATCGGGCACAGGCCTGAGATCTGCTGTCATGCGGCTCTCTTGTGCAATGGCCGCGATTTGGGCCTTGGGCCAACAGGCATGGGCGCAAGATGACGCCAGGATCACGGTGGAAACCACTCTGGATGACTTCCACCTTGCAGCCTCCGAAGGAGACGGTAAACGCTATTTCAGCCTTTTCTCCGACGATGCCGTATTCCACGGAACCGACATCACCGAGCGCTGGACAAAAGCGGAATTCCAAGAATACGCCCTGCCGCACTTCGGGGATGGACACGGTTGGACGTATATCCCGCAAACTCGGAACACGTACATCTCAGAAGACGGCAACACGGCTTGGTTCGACGAAACGCTCCTCAACGACAACTTCGGTCTTACACGCGGCACCGGCGTGCTTGTGCTCACGGATTCCGGCTGGAAGATTGCGCAGTATCACTTGACGCTCCCTGTCCCGAATAACCTGATCCGAAACCTCGTCACGATGATCGAAGAGCAAGAACAAGAATAGGTCTCAGGCAATCGTCACCGATTCATCGAGATACACATCCTGAATGGCATGAAGCAGAGCGATGCCGCGTTGTAGCGGCACCTGAAACGCCTTGCGCCCTGCCAACAGGCCCATCCCTCCTCCCCGCTTGTTGATGACAGCCGCGCGTACCGCCTGCCGAAGGTCGTCGCCACCCGACGCGCCACCCGAATGGATCAGACCACACTGCCCGAGATACCCGTTCGCCACCTGATACCTCGTTAAGTCAATCGGATGATCCGATGACAGCTGCGTGTACATTCGATCGTCTGTCTTGCCGTAGCCTGGCGCGAACGTGCGGACGGCATTGAATCCGTGGTTCAATAGCGGCTGCTTCTGCTTGATCAGATCGGCCTCCACGGTTACACCCAGGTGATTTGCCTGTGCGGTGAGATCCGCGGCAAAGATCAAATCCGTGCCTCCCTGTCGTAATGCAACAGGATGCAGATAGCAAAACAGAATCGTCAAGAGGCCCAGCGAATGGGCCTCAGCAAACCGGGTAGAAACTTCGACGAGCTGCCGCCTCGCATGTGGTCCCCCAAAATAAACGGTTGCCGCCACCCCGACGCAACCACTGTTCCATGCTTCCCGCACACGGGCAAACAAGATATTGTCGTATCGTGCGGGATAAGCAAATTGCTCGTCGTGATTAAACTTGAGGATAAGCGGTACCTTGTGCGCAGCATGACGGGCCAGAGAGCCCAGCACGCCGTATGTCGTGACCACGCCGCTACTGCCTCCGTCCACTGCCAATCGGACAATCGAGTCGGGGTCCAAGTAGGACGGGTTCGCCGCGAAGACCATGCCCGCCGTGTGCGCGACGCCGTGGTCAACAGGCAGAAGGGATAGGTATCCTGTTCCTCCCAAACGCCCATGGTCGAAGAGCCTATTTAGGGATGACAGTACTTGCGGATTGCGATCGGTTTTACCCCACAGGCGGTCTACGACGTCCGGACATGGAACGTGAATCTGCCTTTTCGGAATTGTCCGGCAAACGTGCTCGAGTAGGTACGTGCCCTCGGCACCGAGTATCGAATAAGACATTCGCGACATAGTCAGCGTGCAGTGTACTCCGCCCGTCAACGCTCGCCGAACGTATACCGGTTGCAGAACTCTAGTATTGTACGCACTGATTGGTGACCTCCATTGAAGGCTTGAACATTGCGGCAGTAGTGCCGGTCTACGACTTCTGTCTTGCCGAAACGGATCATGCCCCCTTCCTACTTTTCAAAGAATGATACCTCCAAAAATTGGACCTCATACTTTTTTGAAATCGGAAGGTCGATACACCAAGTTTTTTCGAAACAAACTGTCGAGCCGATTCGGTGCGCTCACTTCGTGTTACGCCCATATATGCGCTTGAACTCATACGAGCCGTTAAGCGCTGCCATCAATTTCTGCGAGGCTGACTGGACGCCCTTCTTCGTGCGACCGCTGTGCCGCCAGGCCGATCACTACCGGCTTGCGCGCATCTGCGCCGGACACTGGTGATGGTAAACCGTCAAGTACCGCTCGGGCGAAGGCCCGCAGCTCCTGAATGAACGCTTCACGATAGCGCTCCAGGAAAAAGTGATACGGCCTATTACGCCGAACGTGGACGGCAGTACTCACAGTGGTCGTATTGGGATACGCATTCTGCATTCGGATACTGCCCTTGCTTCCGAAGACCTCCGCACGTTGATCGTACCCGTACGTCGCCTTGCGGCTGTTGTCAATCGTCCCGATTGCTCCGCACCCAAACCTGAGCACGACAACGGCTGTGTCTACGTCGCCCACCTCCCCGATTGCCGGATCGATGCGGACGGCGGCTTCCGAATACACAGTTTCCACCGTCGAATCCAAGAGGAAGCCAACCATGTCGAAGTCGTGAATCATCATGTCCAGGAACAAGCCGCCCGAGGACTTGAGGAAGGCTACCGGTGGGGGGGCTGGATCCCGGCTTACCAAATGAAGAAGATGCGGCTCTCCGATCTCGCGGCTCAAGACGGCTTCGCGAATGCGACGAAAGCTCGGATCGAAACGTCGCTGGAATCCGATTTGGAGCACGACACCTGCCGACTCAGCCGCGTCGATTGCGCGGTCGATTTGCTGAAGAACGATGTCGATCGGCTTTTCGCAGAAGATGTGTTTGCCGGCCGCAGCGGAGTCTATGATGAGTCTGGTGTGAGTCGGACTGGACGTACAAATGACCACTGCGTCCACATCGGATCGGGCCAAGATATCACAGTAATCTTCCGCAACGTCGGTAATCCCACACGCTCTGGCGCACGCTTCCGCCGCCTCGCGATTCAGGTCGGCAACCGCCACGAGGCACGCCTCCGGAACTCGGTAGGCCAGATGGTCGGCATGCATTCGCCCGATACGGCCCGTTCCGATGAGTCCCACTCGGAGTCGTTCGCCCATACGAAGTCCCGTTCGATCAGATTCCCAGTGAGCGGAGGTAGGCCCTGCTACGCGCAGCGCTCTTTTTCGGTGCACCCATTCCGGGCAACACATCCTGCTCTACGACAATCCACCCGTCGTACCCGATGTGCCGAAGTCGCTCGAGGACGCACGGAAAATCAACCCCTCCCTTTCCCAGCTCGCAGAACACTCCTTTTCTTACAGCCTCGAAATAGTCCCATTCGTTTAGTCGGGCACTTTCCGCAATCTGCGGATCACAGTCCTTGAAATGGACATGACGGATGCGGTCTCCGTGCCGATCAATGGCGTCGCTGACGTCGCCAAAGCGCGATGAAGCATACGCCCAGTGACCTGTATCGAATACCAGGTTGACGGTCTCCGAATCCGTCGAAGCGAGAAATTCAGCTGTCTCCTCCGGAGTTTCGACGAATCCTGCACAGTGGTGATGAAACACCACCTCAATTCCAGTCTCCTGCCGTACGGTGCGGGCGATGAACTCCACGCGCCGCGCAAACGCACCGATGTCCGTCTGGAGACTCGGGTCGATGCGTCCGGCACACTTCGTCCGGGCCGCATCGGAGCCGTTGTTGTCTGCGAGAACCAGCAGCGGCGGATCCGCAGTGTCTTTGACGGCGGCAATCAGGCGCGCGGTTTTCAGAGCGCGCTCAAGCCCTTCCGGCACTGCCTCTTCGCGGCTGAATGAGACGGGCACGAATGCTCCGCGCATCGAAAGTCCACGTGAATCCAATTCATGCGCAAGTGTCGGAGGATGCGTCGGCATGTAGCCCCAGTCCCCCAGCTCCGTACCGAAGTAACCGGCCTCGGCCAATTCGTTGAGCATCTGCGCATAGCCAATCTGCTCTCCCTCGAGTCGCTCGAACTCCAGCGTACCCCACGAACACGGCGCGTTGGCTACCCGCATAGTCTGCTAGGCCGTGAGCGAATCGAGCCTCTAGTTCGAAAGCGAACGAAACGTAGCTCGGAAATCACGCAGCATACCCTCCAATTCCTCCAACCTGACATACGCATCTGCTCCGGGCCGGTGATCACCCTGCGTGGTGAATCCGTGTAGATAACCCAATTGATCGATGAACATCGGCGCGGGATAACTGTCGCCATCATCGGTCACGAGCGCCTCGCGCAATACAGAAAGCTCTCCACTCTGGGCGTGGGGCATGGCCTCCAACGAGTCGATGCGATCGACAAGATCCCAGGCCGCGTTCACTACACTCCGCACCCGAAGGTTGAAGGCGAGTTGCGCGCTCAAATCGTCTGTCGTTACGCCGTCTGCCGCGACTCGCGGGTCAATGAGTACTTCGAATGAGCGCTCTGTCGTCCAGGCTCCTGTCGACATACGAGCCCGATAGACCCCAGGCGTAGCAACTGGTCCACTACGCAGGCTACCGTCCTCTCGGCGCGGACCATCATGGCGCAAGTCCCAGATAAATCGATGCATGCCCGCTTTGGAATCGAGCAAGCGGTCTTGCGCGCGTCTAGAGATGGGTCCGCGCATGCCTTGTTCGTCCCTTTCGGATTCTTGTTCGGGCCCTGCAGTAAATGTGCGTAGTACGGTGTCAGCATCATCGAGAATGTCGAGCGTTACTTCAACCTGTTGGTCAGCGGCAAAATAGTAGTCGATTATGGCACCCGGCGGCAAGTATTCAACGTGATCATCACGAAATGTGCTGTAGCGCATCCTGTAGGCATCACGCGGCTGAAAGAGGTGGCGCTCAGACGCAGTGACAGCGTCATCTATTTCTCTCAGCGAAGTTACGTCGTCCAGAATCCAGAAGGATCGTCCCATGGTCGATAGCACCAGATCGTCCCTGTGGATCTTGATGTCCGTGACCGGTACGACGGGCAGGCCCTTCTGAAATGGCTGCCAGTTTTCTCCGTCGTCAAAGGACACAAACAGACCGAATTCCGTGCCGCCAAAGAGCAACCCCTCACGCTCTGGATCTTCTCGCACCACGCGAGTTGGGGAATCTTCGGGAATACCGGTCACGATGTGTGTCCAGGTCGCCCCATAGTCTGTCGTGCGAAACACATACGGCTGAAAGTCTCCCAACAAGTACCGATAGCCTGTCACGTACGCTTTGCCCGCATGATGGGGAGACGGGTCGACTGACTGGATACGTCCTTCGGGCGGCATGCCTGGCGGCGTCACGTCAATCCAGGTAGCACCGCCGTCACGAGTTACGTGCACGGGCCCGTCGTTGGCACCCGTCCAGATCACGCCGGGATCTAGGGGCGACACTTCGATCACGTACAGCGTGCTGTAGTGCTCTTCTCCGGTGATATCTCGGGTGATAGGACCTCCGGATACTACCTGCCGCTCGGGCCTGAAGGCTGTAAGGTCAGGGCTGATCGTCTCCCACGTCGCCCCCTCATCCGTCGTGCGGTGAACAAATTGCGAGCCGTGGTAGATAACGTCCGGATCATGTGGCGACACCTCGATCGGTACTACACGCTGGAACCGGTACGGCAATGTTGACGGATTAACGCCGTACAGGTACACAGCGCCCACGTAGTTATGGCGCTCCTGTCCTGTGCGGCGGTTGTATCGCCGAAATGTCCCTTTGCAGTTGCTGTAGACTATGTCCGCATCGCCGGGCCGCGGCACGGACGGTCCCGTTTCGCAGCCGCCGATCGATTCCCACCAGGTCGCTGGGCCGCCTGGTTTCGGGCCAGGCGGAAGACTCGGAACGGCAATCGTGCTGTTGTCCTGCTGCCCGGCGTAGACCCAGTACGGAAACCGATCATCAACGTGGATCTGATACAGTTCCGCAGTCGGCTGGTTGTTTTGTGTAGACCACGTTACGCCCCCGTCCACCGACACGTTCGCCCCACCATCGTTGGACTGGATCATGATCGAAGGATCGTCGGGGTTGATCCACATGTCGTGATTATCACCGTGAGGCGTGGAAACCCGGCTGAATTCCTCTCCAGCGTTCGTGGATTTGTGCAGCCCGAGATTGTTCACCCACACGATGTCGGCATTCGTCGGGTCGGCATCCACGTTCGTATAGTAAAAAGGGCGTGTCATGAGCGCGCGATCATCGTTGATGAACCGCCAGGAAGCGCCGCGATCATTGGAGCGGTAGAGTCCCTCTTCTTCCGGCTTTGCTTCGACAAGCGCGTACACGCGGCTCGGATCGGCGGGCGTGACCGCCAAGTCAATCTTACCTACGAGCCCTTGCGGAAGGCCGTCTTCAATCTTCGTCCACGACGCCCCCGCATCGCGCGAGATATACAGACCATCTTCCACGTCGTCGCCGCTGATAATTGTCCACGGTTTTCGCTCCGCACGCCAAAACGCCGCATAGATTTCGTCGGGATTCGCCGGATTTAATTCCAGATCTACGGCTCCCGTTTTCTCGGACACGAAGAGAACGTGGTCCCACGTCTCAGCGCCGTCGGTCGTCCGGTAGACACCGCGCTCGGGATTCGGCGCAAAGGGATTCCCGAGCGCAGCAATCCAAACGACGTCCGGATTCGTAGGATGGACAACCACCGCCCCGATCTGGCCCGTTTCCCGCAGTCCCTTGAACGACCACGTCTGGCCGGCATCGTCACTTTTGTACACACCCCGACCGACGATCACGTTACTGCGGATCCCGTCTGATCCCGTGCCGACATACACAATGTCGGGATTGGAGTCTGCTACGTCGATACTTCCGATGGACGCCGTCTCGAAATAACCGTCTGAGATGTTGCGCCAGGTCGCCCCGAGGTCAGTCGTCTTCCACACTCCGCCTCCGGTCGCCCCCATATAGAATGTATGTGGATGCGATCGATGTCCCGCTACCGTAGTGACGCGCCCTCCCCGGGTGGGTCCGATCATCCT
This sequence comes from Rhodothermales bacterium, assembly GCA_012267425.1. Taxonomy (GTDB): domain Bacteria; phylum Bacteroidota; class Rhodothermia; order Rhodothermales; family Bin80; genus Plut-88865. The sequence continues at coordinate 6,834 of JAAXGO010000048.1, read as the reverse complement.
GAACTTCATCCCAGCAAAAAGCGCCGAATCGATCCCTTGGGCGAACGCGCTGCGATCTGCGCCCATGGCAAATGACAATGCGGCACAGAAAAGAAAAAACCGTTTCATATACGTCTACATAGTGACTATCAGAATACCCGGCTCCACTCGTGGGGCCAGCGCTCTACGACCACTTTGGTCCGGGTATAGAATTCGATGGCGTGCTTCCCTTGTGCGTGAAGCGTGCCAAAAAAACTGTCCTTCCACCCGCTGAACGGGAAAAATGCCATTGGCGCAGCCACTCCGAGGTTGATGCCGACGTTGCCCGCCTCCACTTCGTAGCGGAATTGTCGGGCTGCAGCGCCGCTTTCTGTAAAGAGGCAGGCCATGTTGCCATACGCTTTGCCGTTAATATACCGGATGGCGTCGGACAGGCTGTCAACGTGCAGCAGCCCGAAGACTGGGCCAAAGATCTCCGTATTTGCGATGTCACCGTCAGGTGGCAGCCCGTCGAGGAGAGTAGGGAATACCCAGTTGCCACCGTCAAATCCGGCTACGCTACGATCGCGTCCGTCAACAACCACGTTTACTCCCTCTTTTTCAGCCATGCCGACGAGCCGATGGATGCGGGCTTTGCTTGCACCAGTAATTACGGGGCCCATTTGCACACCCTCATCGAGGCCAAATCCAACTCGGCGGCTGGAAGCCGTATCCGCCATCGTCTCGCAGAACGAATTGCGAGCTTCACCCACCGTTACAGCCAGCGAATTTGCCAGGCAGCGCTGTCCGGCACACCCAAATGCCGAATCGGCAACGATGCGCGTGGCCATGTCCATGTTTGCATCCGGTAGGATGACGACAGTGTTTTTTGCACCTCCCTGGCACTGTGCTCGCTTCCCGTGGGCGGCTGACTTCGCATAGACGTAGCGGGCCACTGGAGTCGAGCCTACGAAGCTGACGGCCCGGACAGCAGGGTGTTCAACTAGGGCATCGACGGCATCCTTGCCGCCATGGATAAGCTGTACTACTCCATCCGGGAGACCGGTCTGTGCCAGCAGCCGGACGAGCCAGTCGCTCGTCTGTGGCACTTTCTCGCTCGGCTTGATGATAAAGCAATTCCCGGTCGCAATGGCGTAGGGCAAAAACCACAGCGGGATCATCCCTGGGAAGTTGAACGGTGTGATGGCACACACCACCCCCAACGGCTGGCGTATCATATGCTCGTCGATGCCACGCGCGATGTCCTCATTGTTGCAGCCTTGCATGAGGCTTGGAATACCACACGCCACCTCGACGTTTTCGATACCTCGCCTGAGCTCGCCCCGGCTTTCGGCCAGCGTCTTGCCGCACTCCAGCGTAATCGTGCGCGCGATGGCCTCCAGGTTTTCTTCTAAGAGTGTCTTGTATGCGAACAAGAATTGGATCCGATCAGGCGCTGGCGTGCGCCGCCATGAACGAAAGGCCTTTGCAGCCGACGCCGCGGCAGTTGCAACTTCGCTAGCCCCCGACATTGGCGCGCGCACAAGAATTTCTCCAGTAGCCGGATTCGTGACTCCGATGGATTCGACATCCTCAGACCAGCTCCAGGTACCGCCGATGAAATTGGGAAGCGTTTGAGCAGCAGTCATGAATCGGTACCACCGTCTTTACTATCGGCCCCGGGGCGAAGACGATCTAGATCGCTCCCTCCGGCCATCATGTGCAGGACTTCGTCGCGGGAAACGTCTCCCTTCCGGAATGTGCCGTACGAGTGTCCTCTATTCAGGATCGTAAACGTGTCGGCGACGGCCCAGGCGTGGCGTACGTTGTGCGTGATGAAGATAACACCGACTCCCCTCTCACGCGCACTGTCGACATAGCGCAGCACAATAGCCGCCTCCTTCACGCCGAGTGCTGAGGTCGGTTCGTCAAGTATCAATAGACGTGCGCCGAAGTGCACGGCGCGTGCAATGGCGAGAGACTGTCTCTCGCCACCCGACAGTGTTCCAACGGCCTGCGTCGTAGATCGGATGTCGATTCCCATACGAGCGAGTTCAAGCCGTGCCACGCGATCTGCCGTTCGCGCATCGAATCGCCTCAGAAGCCCCCGCCCAACGGTCGGCTCGGAGCCAAGAAAGAAATTGCGTGCGATGCTCATGAGAGGAATCATAGCCAGGTCCTGGTATACCGTGGCGATCCCGAGCGCAATCGCCTCGCGCGGATTCTCAAGCGAGACCGACTTGCCGTCCACTAGAATACTGCCTTCGTCGGGCCGATGTACGCCGGACAGGCACTTGATGAGCGTTGACTTGCCCGCCCCGTTATCGCCGAGGAGTCCGACTACCTCGCCTGCTCGGACGCTGAGCGAGACGCCCCGAAGGGCCACGACGCCTCCGAATGTCTTGCCCAGACCACGCGCTTCGAGGAGTGCAGGACTCTCTATGGCAACCTCTTTCGTCATGCCCGCATCGCACGCTTGCGCACCCAGTGATTGACCAGTACGGCAATAAGGAGCATCCCTCCAAGAAAGACCTGAAACCAGTCCGCATCCACTCCCGTGAAGACAATACCCTGACGAACCATTCCGAAAATGAGGGCACCGAAGACAGCTCCGACCGCGCTCCCATACCCGCCGGTAAGCAGTGTGCCTCCGATGACGACTACTATGATGGCGTAAAACTCACGCAGCTCTCCACGCAGAACGTCCGCTCCACTAAACGAAATCGCCTGCATCACGCCGACGAATGACGCAGCCAGCGCCGTGGTGACGAACAGCGTGACCTTCACACGAGCGACCGGTACGCCGACACTTCGCGCAGCCGGCGCGTCGCCTCCGATGCCGAAGATCCAGTTGCCAAACGACGTGCGCAGCAGGATCCACGTAGCGACCGCAGCGAACAGCAGCCACCAAATGATGGAAACCGGGAAATCTACGCCCGCGACCAGAACGTCCCCCGCGAACAGTCTACGAGCGGCATCATAGCCCGAAGCATCCAGGAGCCCGCCAAGTTGCGTACGCCCCGTGACAAGTCTCGTCACACCGATCGTAAGTCCCCTGAACACGAACAGTGTGGCAAGTGTGACGATAAAGCTCGGAAGCCCCGTCCTGATTACCAGATATCCGTTGAAAAGCCCTGCGCAAGCGGCAAAGACAACGACCACCACGATTGCCACCCATACATTCCACCCGTATTGGACACTGAGGATTGTCAGCAGCATCCCGGACGCGCCGATGATCGATCCTACGGACAGATCGAATTCGCCCCCGATCATCAAGAGTGCGACGGCCACCGCAAGGATTCCGAGCTCTGCCGACACCTCGAGACACGTTGCCATGCCCCGAAGCGTCAAGAAGCCTTGGTTACCCGCGACAATGGCAAAAAATGCCCAGACTACAAGGACGCCTCCGACGGCACCCAATTCAGGCCTAACAAGGAGCGTTTCAAGGTACGTAGTCCTTCTGAGACGCTCGTCGCCGTGAGTGGCACTCTGGCTCATCGTAGCCGCCGTGCCACGTTATCCGGCGTAACGAAGCCCGGTCCCGTGCGGACGACGTCGTTTGCAACCATCATTTCCATGCGGCAGTGGAGGGCGAGGAGTATCACTGGCAGATAGCCCTGTAGATACGGCTGCTGATCGACAGCAAAGAGCATGTAGCCCCCTTCGATGGCGGAAAGTATTTCGGGAGTCACGTCGAACGAGGCAAGCGAGACTGCATCGCGCTTCCCTTCTGCCTCCACAGCGCGTAGAGCAGGCAGCGCACCCGTCGGTCCAAGCGTTAGGAGACCGTCGACTTCCTCATTGGTACGGAGTGCCGCGCGAATGCGCTGTTCCGACTCTGTCGGGTCCGCAAGCTCGACGGCCAGAAGCTCACTCTCCGCACCGGAGGTGGCCATAGCAGCAGCGAAGCCCTCGCAGCGACGATCCAAAGCGAGGTTGCCCACTTCCTGATTGACACAGAGGGCCTTTGAAACACCCGAGGTGGCCATGCGCTCACCGCTCTCGTAACCGGCTTCGTATTCCGTCTGGCCCACGTGGACGAGCATTCCGAGCTCTTCTGCATGGTCATACCCTGAATTGATGCTGATGACGGGGATACCAGCCTTACGCGCCCGTTCGATGGGTAGACCAAGGGCGTCCGCATCGGGTATGCTCACGATCAGTCCGTCCGGCTGTGACGCTACGGCCGCATCGATGAGCTGACCCAGGGTCACTACGTCGAACGACTCCGGTGCCTGGTATTCCACACGCACGCCGACGTCTCGCCCTGCCTGGCGCGCCCCCTGCTGTACACGCGACCAGAATGGATCCGAAGCCTGTCCGTGCGTCACGACCACAAACCGGAGCGAAGGCTCGTCGGCACCGTCTCCGCCACCTACGCAGGACGAGAGCACGATAGCCACGAGCAACGTGCAGAGCAAAAAGTTTCGCATTGGAATCCGGTTGCGAAGTCAGAAGGCCTAATTCACACCCAACAACGGAGGGCAGTTCCGTTTGAGATCCAGTTGCAAATTATTAAATGTTTGGAATCCCGGCGCTGCGGGCTGTGGATCGTATGTGATTCGGGATCCTCCGGCAATGGCCGTAGGCGCAGTCAGAGGTTGTTACACCGTACGACGGCTTCGCCACTGGACTGTGGGCTGTTGCTTTAGTGCCCAAGCCGAGGGTTTCCTGTTGCTTGAACGCATGGATGGCCGGATTCAGAGCCAGCGTGGTGGACACGCCGATCTCGCAAGGCGTTTCGAAGTCGCTCGCTTATAAGTCCATGATATTCGTGATCAGGGCGAATTCGGACGTGCCCTCACGAGCAGTGGATATTCGTCAACGGTTACCGATACCCAAGACAGTGCGTTCGTGGAGCGAAGGCGTCTAAGCTCGTGGTGCACGATTTCTGTTTCGACGTGTGAGTGAGCGAAAATCTACGCACAGGCCACTGCCCCGTTTAGGCGGTCTGCGCCCGTTGGCGCGGAAGAGGATCATTTCCGTGTCTCGGAACGCTTGGCCGGGACGGTGGAGATCAGTCGGAGTTCTCTGAGCGGCACGTAATACCGGATGTAGCGATGCCCGTCTGACCAGAGGTCACCCTTCGGATCGTCAACCAGCACCGTGGCGCGCTTCGTGATCCGGTTGACCCGCCCGTTAAGCCACTCTCCCTGGTAGCAGAACGATACGAGCGTGCCGATCCCGATGCCCAGCTTTGCGGCGCGCTCGGAACGAGTCATGAGGTGGTGCGTGTGCGCCCGGTGGCCGAACAGCCGTGCGGCGATGCCCTGAAAGCGCTTGCGGCTGCAGTGGCTCTCGTCCCAGCATAGCCACTCGGCGAGGTGGACTAACTCGTGTTCGAACAGTCGTTGCAGCGCTCCCAACCTGTGGTGGCACGGCAAGCCGCAGACGGTGACCTCCGGGTCGCCCGCCAGAAAGCCGTCAAAGAGAATGGAAGTAGCCACCGCGATCTCGAAATAGTGTGTACCATCAGGGCGACGATAACGCGTGGTTTTCCCTCCCGCACGCGACATCCTCCTGGAGAGGCGGAAGCTCACACCAACTGGCCCAAGCAGCTTCCTGCACATCCCATCTAGGAAACGTGCGTCGTAGGCCGCGAACAGAAAAGAGAGGTCGTCCGGGTGGAGGCGCGTGAAATTCGGTTCACTGACGTAGGGTGACGCAACGAGAAGACGGCGCCCGATGTCGCGTGTCCATCTGCGGATCTTGGCCGGTCCCGGATCGCTCATGAGAAGAATCCGGCTGAGAGAATCCAGCGCCTCAAACGGCATCCCTGCCCCTCGCTCTTCGAGCGGTGCTTCCCCGTGCCCCTGGGTTGGGTAGGGAGTGTTTATCCAAGACGATTTCGGTCTATAATTGGCATCAACTTCGGCATCGAATGAAACTAAGAAAACATGGAAGGACCAACCACCTGTTGGCTATCGTGGGTTAGCATCCCGATGGTCGGAGGTGCCAGAACCACATGCGACGCTTAGAGGTCGCAAAACCGGAACAGGAGGCCGACCCTATGAAGAACAAAAGCGAGAGCCGACGTTGGTGAAGCGGCTGGCGCACGACATACGGAGACCCAGGCGGTGGCTGGACCGCTTGGCGCGAGACCGCAAGGATGCCGAAAAACCACCGAGGCTGTCTACCAGCGGAAACATCTCCGCCACCGTACATCTCGAGTTACCCACTGGTCATCGGTTAGCTCTCACGGTAGGACTACCACCTCCGATCCTTTCTTGCCTCGATCAAGATGTGCTTCACCGGACGCTTTCCTATGCCCGCTGCCAGCATCCGGATCTTCGAAAAATGGGTAGCTGTCTTGATCTGAGGACGACGGTCTGAGCCGTGAATCTACCCGGACATGCATTGCATGGGTGCGCACGGACTTAACGGGCAGCTAAACAATAGATCTTATACGATCCTACATTCACCATGTACCCCGCATACGCCGCTACCGGTGAGAGGAACTCGGCATACCCCCCACTTGATTCATAGTCCGGGGGGAGTCCCGACCAGAGCACTTGTCCCGTACTCGCATCAAGGACGGCGAGTCTTCCTGTTGTTGTATCAAAGTAGATCCGCCCGTTTGCCACCTCAAGCAGGGTAATGACTCCACCGCCCGGTTCCTCGCTCTCCCACAGTATCTCACCGGTTGCCGGATCAAGCGCATAGACGATGCCGTCCGTCGCACCCACGTAGACCACGTTGTTCACCAGGGCCATACCCAGCCAGAGACCAGCCTCCTCCTCGAAGAGCTGCTGCCACCGCAGCTCGCCACTGAACCGATCCAATGCAATGACCATTGAGGTAGCCTGAATGATGACGAAGGATCTCCAAACGAAACCCTCGTCTGCACCCACACCCCTTGTGAAGTACTGTCCGGGA